>SLMR01000349.1 GCA_007133445.1 Aquisalimonas sp.
GAGGAGGGCAATCTGGGGCTGATCCGGGCCGTCGAGAAGTTTGATCCGGAACGCGGCTTCCGTTTTTCCACCTACGCGACCTGGTGGATCCGCCAGACCATTGAGCGGGCCATCATGAATCAGACGCGGACCATCCGCCTGCCGATCCACGTCATCAAGGAAATTAACCAGTGCCTGCGCACGGCGCGCAAGCTCACCCAGACCCTGGACCATGAGCCATCCGCCGAGGAGATTGCCCGGGTCATGGAGCGGCCCCTGGCCGATGTCCAGCGCATGCTGGGGTTGAACGAGGGCACCACGTCCGTGGATACGCCCATCGGCAAGGACGCGGATCGCGTGCTACTGGATGCCATCCCCGATGACAATAACCCGGACCCCTCGGCGCTGCTCCAGGATGGCGACGTGCTCAACCATCTCGAGTCCTGGCTGGGGCAGCTCACGGAGAAGCAGCGCGCGGTGGTGGAGCGGCGTTTCGGGCTCAACGGCCATGAGCGCTCGACGCTGGAAGACGTGGGCCGTGATATCGGCGTCACCCGGGAGCGCGTGCGGCAGATCCAGATCGATGCGTTGCGCAAGCTGCGAGAGGTCATGGAACGGGAGGGTTTCTCCCAGGACGCCGTGTTCGGCTGACCTGTCGGCTTCAGTCCGTTGGTTCGATCATGAACAGCGCCGCAATCACCCGGCGTTGCTCCGACGCGAGGACGTTATAGGTGCGACACGCCGCCTCGGTGGTCATGACTTCGATGCCGATCCCCGCCTGAATCGCCCGCGCCATGATGGTCCGGTCCGGGAACACCTGGTGCCGCCCGGTGCCAATGATGATCACTTCCGGTTCCTGGGCAATCACCCCGTCCAGATGTTCCGCCGTCAGTGCGTCCGCCGTCGCCGGCCCCCAGTCATCATCCAGCCACTCCGGCGCCACCAGCAGGGTGCGCTCGATCACCGTCTGGTTGACCGTCACCGTGCCGGTGTCGTACCGGCGGATCCGGTTGGCGTCACCGCTGCTCTCCATTGTCAGCTTCATGCTCATGGAAGGAACGATACGGTGCTGGATGGAGCGGATCAATCCTCCGTGCAGATCGCGTGCCTGATCCTTTACAATGCCGGACTTCCACCGCATTCACCGGACAGTAACGTTGGATACCGAGTTTCCCCGGATAAAGCGCCTGCCGCCCTACGTCTTCAACATCGTCAATCAGTTGAAGGCGGAAGCGCGTGCCCGGGGAGAGGACATCATCGATTTCGGCATGGGCAACCCGGATCAGCCCACGCCGCAGCATATCGTCGACAAGCTCACCGAGGCGGTACAGCGACCGGATACGCATCGTTATTCGGTGTCCCGGGGCATCCCGCGGCTGCGACGGGCGATCTGTAACTGGTATGCGGAGCGCTTCGGGGTCTCGCTGGACCCGGAGAGCGAGGCCATCGTCACCATTGGCTCGAAGGAGGGGCTGGCCCATCTGGCACTGGCGACCCTCGGTCCTGGCGACACGGTGTTGGTGCCGAACCCGGCGTACCCGATCCATCCCTACGGTGTCATCATTGCCGGAGGGGATATCCGGCACGTCCCGCTGGTGCCGGGCGTGGATTTCTTTGCCGAACTGGAGCGCGCCATCCGGGAGAACTGGCCGCGCCCGAAAATGCTGGTGCTGAATTTTCCGGGTAATCCCACCGGGCAGTGCGTCGACGCAGAGTTCTTCGAGAAAATCGTTGCCATCTGCCGGGAACACGAGATCTGGATCGTTCACGACCTGGCCTACGCCGAGATCGTGTTCGACGGCTATCGGGCACCGTCCATCCTGGAAGTGCCCGGAGCCAAGGACATTGCCGTGGAAACCTATTCCCTTTCCAAGACCTACAACATGCCAGGCTGGCGCGTGGGGTTCGTGTGCGGCAATCCGGATCTGGTCGCAGCGCTGGCACGGATGAAGTCCTACCTGGATTACGGTATGTTCACGCCCATCCAGGTGGCGGCCATCACCGCGCTGGAAGGGCCGCAGGAGTGCGTCGAGGAGATCCGCGAGACCTATCGGCGGCGCCGGGATGTGCTGTGTGACGGCCTCCAGGCCCTGGGTTGGCCGGTGGAGAAGCCCCGGGCCACCATGTTCGTCTGGGCCCCGATTCCGGAGGCATACCGGGACATGGGGTCGCTGGAGTTCTCCAAGAAGCTGCTACGGGACGCCAAAGTCGCTGTTTCGCCTGGAATCGGCTTCGGTGACTACGGGGACGATCATGTGCGTTTCGGCCTGATCGAGAATGAACACAGGACCCGCCAGGCACTGCGCGGCATCAAGGCGATGTTCCGGCGCGACGCTGAGGGGGGGGAGGTGAGTGCGTGAGTTCGGTAAAGGTTGGCATGTTGGGCCTGGGCACCGTGGGTGCCGGTACCATTAACCTGCTGCAGAAGAACAGCGACGAGATCGCCCGGCGCGCCGGGCGCGGTATCGAGATCGTGGCGGCGGCGGCCAGGAACCTGGATCGGCCGCGGGGCTGCTCCACGAAGGGGATCCGGTTGACGACGGATCCCTTCGAAGTGGTCAACGACCCGGAGACGGAAATCGTCGTCGAGCTCATCGGTGGCTACGAGCCGGCCCGGGAGCTGGTGCTGCAAGCGCTCGACAACGGCAAGCATGTCGTGACCGCCAACAAGGCCCTCATTGCCCTGCACGGCAACGAGATCTTTGCCCGCGCGCGGGACAATGGCGTCACCGTGGCCTTCGAGGCTGCGGTGGCCGGGGGCATCCCGATCATCAAGAGCATCCGCGAGGGGCTGGCCGGCAACCGGATCGAATGGCTGGCCGGCATCATCAACGGCACGGCCAACTTCATTCTCTCGGAGATGTACTACGAGGGCCGGCAGTTTGCCGACGTGCTCGCCGAGGCACAGCGCCTGGGCTATGCCGAGGCGGACCCGACTTTCGACGTGGAGGGCGTGGATGCGGCGCACAAGCTGACCATCCTGGCCTCCATCGCCTTCGGCGTCCCGCTGCAGTTCGACAAGGTCCACGTGGAAGGGATCTCCCATATCAGCCGCGAGGACGTGGCCTATGCCGAGGAGCTCGGGTATCGCATCAAGCATCTGGGTATCTGCCGACAGACGGAGGAGGGCATCGAGCTGCGGGTGCACCCGACCCTGCTGCCGCGGCGGCAGCTGCTGGCCAACGTGGATGGCGTCATGAACGCCGTCATGGTCATGGGCGATGCCGTCGGCCCGACGCTCTACTACGGTGCCGGGGCCGGTGCCGATGCCACTGCCTCGGCCGTGGTGGCGGACCTGGTGGACGTGGTGCGGGAGTTCGAGCTGGACCCGGTCAACCGCGTGCCGTACCTGGCGTTCCAGTCCACGGCGCTGTCCGATACGCCGGTGATGCCCATGTCCGGCATCGTCACCGCCTACTACCTGCGCATGGAACTCGCCGATCAGCCCGGCGTGCTCGCCGACATCACCCGCATTCTCGGTGAGGCGGGGATCAGCATCGAGGCCATCCTGCAGAAGGAGCCGGCGCCCGGTGCCGAGCACGTGCCCGTGATCCTGCTGACACACCCAGTGCGGGAGCGGCAGATGGACGAGGCCCAGGACCGCATAGAAGCGCTGGACGCCGTGCAGGGCCGCATCACCCGTATCCGTCAGGAACAGTTGCAGTGACCGGGCCGCAGCGGCGGCCCATTAACCGGAAACAGGAACCCTCATGCCATTCCGCCCGCGCTATACAGGCCTGATCAACAAGTACCGGGACCGGCTGCCGGTCTCCGATGACGCCCGTCCCATCAGCCTCGGCGAGGGCAATACGCCGCTGATCCGGCTGAACAACATCCCGAAGGACCTGGGGCGTGACGTGGATCTCTACGTCAAGTTCGAAGGCTTGAACCCCACCGGCTCGTTCAAGGACCGCGGCATGACCGTGGCGGTCACCCACGCGCAGGACGAGGGCAGCGAGGCGGTGATCTGCGCCTCCACGGGCAACACCTCCGCGTCGGCAGCCGCCTACGCGGCGCGGGCGGGAATGCGGGCCTTCGTGCTGATTCCCGATGGCAAGATCGCCATGGGCAAGCTGGCCCAGGCCATCATGCACGGTGCCGAGGTCCTCCAGATCGCCGGAAACTTCGATGCCGGCATGCGCATCGTCAAGGACATGGCCGATCAGGCCCCGGTGACCATCGTCAATTCCATCAACCCCTACCGCCTGCAGGGGCAGAAGACGGCCGCATTCGAGATCATCGAGGAGCTTGAGCGCGCTCCCGACTTCCACTGCCTGCCGGTGGGCAATGCGGGCAACATCACCGCGCACTGGATTGGCTACTGCGAATCCGCAGGCAAGCGCAGCGAGCATCTCACCGACGCCTGCTCCTACTGCCACGGGAGCTGCCGCTACGCCAGTGCCGTGGTCGGCGACCGGCCCACCATGGTGGGCTACCAGGCCAGCGGATCGGCCCCGTTCCTCCGCGGCGGCCCGGTCCAGGAGCCGGACACCGTGGCCACCGCCATCCGCATCGGCGATCCGCAGTCCTGGGACTATGCCTGGAAGGCCAGCCAGGAATCCGGCGGCTGGTTCGACGAATGCACCGACGCCGAGATCCTCGAAGCCCAGCGGCGGCTGGCGGCGCGTGAGGGCATTTTCTGCGAACCCGCCTCCGCTGCCTCCGTGGCCGGGGCCATGCGGGATATCGGCAACGGCCGCATACCCGAGGGCAGCACCGTGGTCTGCACGCTCACCGGGCACGGCCTCAAGGATCCCGATATCGCGATCAGTCAGTCCGCGAACGCCATCAAGACCATTCCGGCGGAGCTGGATACGGTGCGCCGGGCGATTCTGGACAAGCTCTGATGACCCGCTGACGGACTGGCGATGAAGCGGCAGGGGAGGCGACCCGCAAACGGCTGTTATCTGCGTGTTCCTGGCCTGCTGGGGCCTTTGCCCCGGGAGGCGGCGGGCCTGCTGCAGCCGTCGTCGGCGCTGGAGCAACTCGCGCGGCTGTTGTCCCGGGCGCACAGACATCCCCATGACCCATCCCCGACCGGTGTTCCGGGGCTGCTGCCGGAGACCCCGGACAGCGATGCGCCGGCCGGCCCGCTGGGGCTGCTTGGGGCTGGCGGCACACCTGGTGATGCCTACTGGTTCCGGGCCGATCCGGTCCATCTGCTGCCGGATCGGGACCAGTTGCGGTTGATCGGCCCGGAGGCCCTGGCGCTTGAATCCGCCGAGGCGGCCGCGCTGGTGGCATCCATCAACGATTACTTCCGTGACGACGGCCTGGAGCTTCATGCGCCGTTGCCGGATGCCTGGTTTCTCCGCTGTGCCACAGCGCCACGGCTTGCCACCGTTCCGCTGGATCGGGCCCGCGACGTGCCCCTGGGTGAGGCACAGCCCGCCGGGGACGATGCGCGCTGGTGGCAGGCGCGACTCAACGAGATGCAGATGCTCCTGCATGCCCATCCGGTCAATCAGGCCCGGGAAGAGAGCGGGACGCTGACCGTGAACGGGATCTGGCCATGGGGTGGCGGCACACTGCCGGCCATCCGCGGCAGCTGGGACGTGGTCTTTAGCGATGATCCCTTCGTGCGCGGCCTGGCCCTGGCCGCGGGGATGCCGGTGGAACCCTGGCCCCGGGATCCGCAACCGGTGCGGGATGCAGGGGCGGAGGGCAGCGTGCTCGCCGTTGCTCCGGCGCTGCCCCCGGTGCATGACGGGGACACCTTCGCCCGTTGGGAAGCGGCCATTCACGATCTGGCAGGTGTCTGGGTGCCACCCCTGGAACAGGCGCTGCGCACCGGGCAGTGGCGGGCGGCGACTCTGGACGCCGGCCCCGGGCGGCCGGCATGGCGCCTGACGCGGGCCTCATTGCGGGCCTTCTGGCGACGCCCGAAGCCCTTCTCCCGGTTTCTGGAGCCGGTGTGAGAATCCGCAGGCGGGACATCGATACGACGGTCGAGGGCGCGCTGGGGGATGTCCATCCGGTGTTGCGGCGTGTCTATGCGGGCCGCGGTGTCGCTTCGCCGGAGCAACTGGACTACCGCCTGGCCGCTCTTGCGCCCATGGATGGTCTCAGCGGCCTGGGCGCCGCCGTGGAACACCTGGTGGACGCAATCAGGCACCGTCGACGCATCCTCCTGGTGGGTGATTTCGATGCCGACGGGGCGTCCAGCTGTGCCCTCGGGCTGCTGGGCCTGCGGGCGCTGGGCGCCGAGCATGTGGACTACCTGGTGCCCAACCGCTTCGAGAACGGCTACGGGCTTACGCCGGAGATTGTCGACCAGGCGCTCCAGTATCGGCCGGATCTGCTGGTGACAGTGGATAACGGTATCTCCAGTGTCGAGGGCGTGCGCCGGGCACGGGACCTGGGTATGGGCGTCGTGGTCACCGACCACCACTTGCCGCCGGCCCGCCTGCCCGAGGCGGACGCCATGGTCAATCCGAA
>SLMR01000298.1 GCA_007133445.1 Aquisalimonas sp.
CCAGCCAGGGCGGACGCTTATCGACGGAGATATCCAGCAGTCGCAGGGTCACCGGCAGGGGGGCCGCGGCCCGGCAGATGGCGCCGATACTCTCCATGTAGAAGACCGTATCCGGCTGGCGGCCATGGGAGGGCATCAGGTACTCGGTGCGCACCATGCCGACCCCCGCCGCGCCGACGCGCAGCGCCTCGTGAGCGCCCTGCACGCTTGTGATGCTCGCGCGCAATTCCACACCGACGCCGTCACGGGTCAGCACCGGCTGTCCCGCGCGCAACCCCAGCGCGGCGCTCTCATCTCCCACGGCCCCGCCATTGGCCGGGTCGAGGCGGCCGCTGCCACCGTCCAGGCGCAGGCGCTGGCCTTCTGCCAGCTCCCCTGCCTGACGCCGGCTGACGATCAGGGTCGGCACGCCGCGCCCCTGGAGTTCGCTCATGGGATGCGACAGGGGTGCCCCACCCACCACGATCAACCCCGCCGGCCCGGCGGTCAGGCGCTCCACGTCGGCATAGTCGATCAGCAGGAGATGCTGCTCGTCGGCCCCTTCCAGGTCGCGGGTAATGGTTCCCTCGGCGATTCCCGGGACGAAGGGCATGGCTTGCATGGTCATGGTGATCCTTGGCCGCGGCGGGGACGGTGCTATCCCGGGTCAGTCTATGGTGACGGTGCGGTTGGCGTCACGCTGCGGCGCGGTGTAGTCCAGTTGCGGTGAGAGATGGCGAATGGCGCTGGGCGGGTCGACCAGGAACCGCTCGCCCAGCAGCACCATGTTGACCGGATCCCCGAGCGCCATGCGCAGGTCCAGCTCTCCGGGCACCTGCACGAATCCGCGCAGGGATTCGAGGCTGGCATCCAGGTCCGGGTCGTCCCATTCGGCCACGGCCCAGTCCAGTTCCCCGAGCATGTTGGCCGCCAGGGTCCGGCCGGTCATGCCCCGTTCCCGGCCAAGCTGTTCCAGAATACCGACGAACAGCCCGTGATCGCGCCACTGGCCCTGGAGTTTTACCAGTTCGAGCCCGGAGAGCGGGCCGTCGTAGGGATGATCGAGCACGCCGGTGGGCTGCAGGTAGAAGCGTCCGCGCAGGGCCAGACGATCACCGCTGTGGAGTTCCACCGACGCTTCGTCGATGGTCAGCGCACGGGTGTCGTGATCGAAGCGCATGTCCAGGGTCATGTCACCCACCACCGGACCATTGAGCGCCGTTTCCAGGAAGTCCAGGGTCTGCGGCCAGCCGCCGCGCACCCAGTAGACATCGTGCAACCGGACCCGCAGACGCTCCGGCGCGATGGCACCACCGCTGTACTCGCGGATGCTCACGCGCCGCACGCGCACATCGGGGAACAGACCCTCGCCGATGAGGCGCAGGTCGTGGACGGCCGCCGTGCGCTCAAGCGGGTTCACGGTCACGGCACGGTAACCGCCTTCCAGCTGGGCCGGGAGTTCCGCCAGCCGGGCATCAACGGTCCGGGCAACCCGCTGCTCCAGGTAGTTCTGGGCGGAGAACAGCCCCACGCCGACGAGCACCCCGAGGACGACGACCACCAGCATGGCGCGGATGGCCTGTCGCATCAGGCGGCCAGCCACCAGGCGATGCCCTGCAGGATCACGGCGGCATAGACCCCTGCCAGGATGTCATCGACCATGATGCCCAGTCCGCCGCCCACCCGACGATCCAGCCAGCCGATCGGCCACGGCTTGAGGACGTCGAACAAGCGGAACAGCACGAACCCCAGTACGATCCACAGCACGCCCACCGGCGCGGCGATCATGGTGACGAGGAACCCGGCCACTTCGTCCCAGACGATGGCCGGATGATCGTGGACGCCGAAATCCCGTGCGGCACGGTCGCAGATCCAGATACCGGCGCCGATGACCACAAGCGTACCCAACAGGTAACCCCAGAGCGGCAGCGGGACCAGCAGCAGGTAGACGGGGATGCCGGCCAGTGTGCCCACGGTTCCCGGCGCTTTCGGTGCCAGGCCGGTGCCGAACCCGAGGGCGAGGAAATGCACGGGATTGGCGAGTCGGGCACGGCCGGCCAGGGACGGGACGGGGTCGGATTCGGCCATGCGCTTACTCCGGGAAGTGGCGGTAACCGGCGGTTTCCAGCGCCACCGGCGAATTGTCGCCGCGCACCAGGCGCAGGCCGGACTCCTGCTGTACCGTGCCCACCCGGGTCAGGGCGACGCCGAGCCGGCTGGCGAGGGCGTCGAGTTCATGCAGGCGCGAGCGCGGCAGCGTGAAGCACAGCTCGTAGTCGTCGCCACCGGTCAGCGCGGTGCGCCACTGACGTTGCCGCCCACCGAAGCGCATGCCCGGCTCCGACAACGGCAGGCGATCCACGTCCAGCGTGGCGCCCACACCGCTTGCCTGCAACAGGTGGCCCAGATCAGCCGCCAGTCCGTCGGAGATATCGATGGCGGCGGTGGCGCGACCGCGCAGCGCCCGGCCCAGGCTCACTCGAGGCGTGGGACGATGCAGGCGATTGACCAGGTAGGCGACGTCGTCGTCGTCACGGTCCGCGCGGCCCCGCCAGAGGTTGAGTCCCAGGGCCGCGTCGCCCAGCGCACCGCTGACCACCACGGCGTCCCCGGGCCGGGCGCCACGCCGGCGCAGCGCCGCACCCGGTGGCACGCTGCCCGCCACCTGCACGGTCACGGTCAGGGGCCCCCGGGCAATGTCACCGCCAACCAGGCGCACCTGGTGGTAACGGGCCAGTCCGCCCAGCCCGCGGGCAAATCCCTCGAGCCAGACCGGATCAGCCTCGGGCAGGATCAGGGCGAGTTGTAACCAGGCCGGATCAGCGCCCATGGCCGCCAGGTCACTGAGGTTGACCGCCAGCGCCTTCTCTCCCACCGTCTCGGCGGGCGCGTCCTCCGGGAAATGGACACCGGCCACCAGGGCATCGGTGGCCAGCACCAGCGCCTGCCCCGGGGGCGGCTGCACCACGGCGCCATCATCGCCGACGCCGAGCAGGACATCGTCGCGACGCGTGCCCAGGTCGCTGAAGTAGGTCCGGATCAGCTCGAATTCCGTCATGCGGGGTGCCCTCGCTGCTTCAGCGCCGCTGGCGGCCCATCTCCGCTGCGCGCATGGCGTGACCGCGGGCGACCTTGTCCAGCACGCCGTTGATGTACTTGTGGCTCGCTTCGGCACCGAAGGCCTTGGCCAGTTCCACCGCCTCGGTAATCACCACGCGGTAGGGGATGTCCAGTCGCTCGTTGAGTTCGAAGGTCCCCATGCGCAGCACCAGCCGCTCCACCGGATCCAGGCTCGCCATGGCGCGATCCAGGTGCGGCGTGATCTGCGCGTCCCAGTCCTCCATGCGATCGAGCACCCCGTGCAGCAGCTCGCGGAACAGCGTGAGGTCCGTGTCGGCCATGTCCATGGCCTCCTCCAGCTCCCGATCGGGTTCCACCGCGGGGGGCGCACTGTTCGCGCCGGCCGGCGCCTCCTCCTCGTCGGGCAGGAACTGCCGCTCGATGTCCCGGGCACTATGACCCGTGAGCTGCCACTGGTACAACGCCTGCAGCGCGCGCTGCCGGGCAGCGCGCCGCTGCCGGTTGTGATCGTGACGACGCCCGCGTGCGGCCATGGCTCAGCCGTCGATCCGGCGCAGCAGGCTCACCATTTCCATGGCCGACATGGCGGCCTCTGCGCCCTTGTTGCCGGCCTTGGTGCCGGCCCGCTCGATCGCCTGCTCGATGGAATCCACGGTAAGCACGCCGAAGGCCACCGGCAGGTCACGCTGCATGGCCACCTGCCCCAACCCCTTGCTGCACTCACCGGCCACGTAGTCGAAGTGCGGCGTGCCGCCGCGGATCACCGCGCCCAGGGCAATCACGGCATCGAACCGGCCGGTGGCCGCCACGCGATCGGTGACCAGGGGCAGCTCCCAGGCGCCCGGGGCCCGCACCACGGTAATGTGGTCATCGGCTACGCCGTGGCGCCGCAACGCATCCCGCGCGCCTTCCAGCAGGCTTTCCACCACGAACGCATTGAAGCGCCCCACGACCAGTGCGTAGCGCCCGTCCACGGAGGTGAAGTCACCCTCGATTGTTGTCATGTCATCCATCCCGCCTGTCTCTGCCGGCTCACACCGGATCCACGTATTCAACCACTTCCATGCCGAACCCGGACAACGCATGCATGCGCTTGGGCGCACTCAGCACCCGCATGCGGCGCACGCCCAAGTCGGTGAGAATCTGTGCGCCCTGCCCATAGGTCCGCAGATCGGCGCTTGCCTGGGCGCCCGCCTGCTCGTCACTGCTCTCTGCCTGCCGGTGATACTCGTGCATGCGCTTGAGGATGGTGGAATCGTCCTCGCCGCCGCGCAGCACCACGATCACGCCTTCATCCTCCTCCGCGACCTGCCGGAGGGCGGCACGCAGGGGCCAGCTGCACAGCGGGCCGGTGCTGGCGAGCATGTCCGACAGCGTGTTCTGTAGGTGGACCCGCACCAGCGTCGGCTGATCCGGCTGCGGGCGCCCACGCACCAGGGCGAAGTGCAGGGCGTCATCCACGTTGTCCTGGTAAGCATACAGGTGGAACGGCCCGAACTCCGTGGGCAGTTCGCAGTCGGCCACCCGCTCGACAGTACGCTCGTTGCGTACACGGTAGGCGATCAGGTCGGCGACGGTGCCGATCTTCAGTCCGTGCTCGCGGGCGAAGGCGATGAGATCGTCCCGCCGCGCCATGGTGCCATCCTCGTTGAGGATCTCCACGATCACGGAGGACGGCTCGAACCCGGCCATGCGGGCGAGATCACAGCCGGCCTCGGTATGCCCGGCGCGGGTGAGCACGCCGCCGGGCTGCGCCATCAGCGGGAAGATATGCCCTGGCTGGGTGATGTCCTCGGGCTTCGCGTGCGGCGCCACGGCGGCCTGCACGGTGCGCGCGCGGTCGGCAGCGGAGATGCCGGTGGTCACACCGGTACTCGCCTCGATGGAGACGGTGAAGTTGGTACTCTGGGCCCGGTCCGTCCCGCCCACCATCAGCGGCAGGCGCAACTGCTCGCAGCGGTCGCGGGTGAGCGTCATGCACACCAGGCCGCGGCCGAAGCGCGCCATGAAATTGATGTCGTCCGGCCGCACCATGCTGGAGGCCATGACCAGATCGCCCTCGTTCTCGCGATCCTCGTCATCCATGATCACCACCATGCGCCCCTGGCGCAGTTCCTCGATGATCTCCTCGATGCTGTTCATGGCCATGGCAGAAATCCTGTTACTGGGCACCGGCGAGGCCGGCGGGGCGCGTTCAGTCGGCGCGGAAACCGTGACGGGCGAGAAACTCGCGGGTGATTCCGACCGCCCCGGGGACGGCCGCTTCGTCACCGAGCATGAGGCGCTCCAGGTAGCGGGCGATGACGTCCACCTCGAGGTTCACCGACTGGCCGGGACGATACCCGCCGAAGCGTGTAACGTCCATGGTGTGCGGGACAATATTGACGTCGAAACAGGCGCCGTCGACGCCATTGATGGTCAGGCTGACGCCGTCGATGCAGATGGAGCCCTTCTCGGCAATGTAGCGCGCCAGCCGATCCGGGGCGCGAAACCGGAAACGCCAGGAGCGCCCGTCCTGACGGCGCTCCTCCACGGTACCCAGGCCATCCACATGGCCGCTCACCAGGTGGCCACCCAAGGGCGTCGACGGGGTCAGGGCCTTCTCCAGGTTCACGGCACTGCCGATCTCCAGTCCGCCCAGGCTGGTACGATCCAGGGTTTCCACGGAGACGTCCGCGGTGAAGCCGTCGTCGTTGATACTCACCGCGGTGAGGCACACGCCGTTGACGGCGATGCTGTCGCCGATCGTCACATCGGCCATGCCTAGGCCGGCCGCACCGACCTCAAGGCGCACATCGTCACCGCGGCGCTCGCGGGCGCGAATGGTGCCCATGGCCTGGATGATTCCGGTAAACATCAACGTTCTCCCGCAGCGTTGTCAGGCCGTGCCATGATGCGAATATCTTCGCCCACCTGGCGCACGTCCAGAAGCGTCAGCACCCGCCGGCTGGCCATGTCCTCCAGCCCGGGCAGGTGCAGCAGTGGCCGGGCATCGTGCCCCATGAGATGCGGCGCCTGGTAGAGGATGAGCTCATCCACAAGGCCGGCGGCCAGGAAGGCACCGGCCAGCGTCGGCCCGGACTCCACCAGGACCTCGTTGACCCCGCGCCGCGCGAGGTGTTCCAGCACCGCGTCCAGGGCCAGTCCGCCGCCGTCGGTGGCGACCGCAACCACCTCCGCACCGGCGGCTTCCAGGGCCGCCCGCGCAGCGGCCTCGTCGCTGGCGGTGAGAATCAGCACCTCACCCGGTTCCGCCAGCAAGCGGGCGTCCGGGGGCGTGGTGAGGGATGAATCCAGCACCACCCGCAGCGGTGGCGGGATGTCCGCGGCCCCGGGTGCGTCGC
>SLMR01000241.1 GCA_007133445.1 Aquisalimonas sp.
CGCCCAATCGTCCGGGTAAATGTGGCCTTCAAGCACGATCTCCGCCGAAGCGGGCACCTGCAGGTCGGAGCCGATGCACTTGCCCAGCTCGGTCTTGCTGCCGCGGAGCAGCCCGGCGAAGGCGTACTCGGAGAGGGTGTCCGGCACGGGGGTGACGGCGCCGAGAATCGTCGCCGGGTCGGCGCCCAGGGCCACCGCCACCGGAAATGGCTCGCCGGGGTGTTCCTGCTGCCATTCCTGGAAATCCAGCGCGCCGCCGCGGTGGCCGAGCCAGCGCATGATCACGCGGTTGCGGTCGATCACCTGCTGGCGGTAGATGCCCATGTTCTGGCGTTCCTTGTGGGGGCCGCGAGTGATAACGAGCGCCCAGGTGATCAGCGGACCCGCGTCGCCAGGCCAGCAGGTCCAGATGGGCAGCCGTGACAGGTCCACGTCCTCGCCCTCTACCACGTGCTCCTGGCACTCCGGCCGCCGCACCGTCTTCGGGCTCATGTTCAGCACCTGCTTGAAGATGGGCAGTTGCTTCCAGGCGTCCTTCATGCCCTTGGGCGGATCAGGCTCCTTGAGAAAAGCGAGCAGCTTGCCGATCTCCCGCAGGGCTTCGGTGTCTTCCGCGCCCATGCCCAGCGCCACGCGATACGGCGTGCCGAACAGGTTGCCCAGTACCGGGATGTCGGAGCCCACGGGGTTCTCGAACAACAGCGCCGGCCCGCCCTGGCGCAGGGCGCGGTCGCAGATCTCGGTCATCTCCAGTCGGGGGTCCACCCTGGCGGTGACCCGTTTCAGTTCCCCGTCGCGCTCAAGGCGGTCCATGAAATCGCGCAGATCCCGGTACTTGATGTCGCCCATGGTTCCTCCGCTTCGGTGTGCAGCGCTGATGATGGCACGGAACCCGGTCCGCCTGCACCGCGGCACGCGGTACACTTCGCAGCGAGCGCTTGGCATACCTCCACCGTGGAGCCCGCATGCAACGATCCCCTGCCCGTCTCCTGAAACCGCTCGCGCTTGCTGCGTGGTGCGCGGCCCTTGCCATGCTCGGTGCCCTGGTCACGCAGTGGCCCATTCGGTTCGATCACTTGCACGGCCACGAGCGAGCGGCGCTCATGCTACTCGCCCTGGCGGCGGTGGTGCTGGCACTGCTGCGTCCCTGGTCCGCCGGCTTGCGCCGACGCCTGCTGGAGTACCGGCTGGTGCGCCCGCGCTGCGGCCCCGGCGGGTTTCTGCTGATGGTGTTGGCAGTGCTGGTGATCAACTATGCCCTGCTCCTGCTGTTGACCTGGGTGCTGCGGCCGGAACAGGTCTGGGTGCCGGTGCTGGAAGGCGTTCTGGGGCAGCCGGGCGGGGTGGCCATGCTGCTGGTGCTGTTGCTGCTTGCGGCGCCGTTGATCGAGGAGTGGCTGGTGCGTGGCCGGTTGCAGACCGGGGTGACCCGTTCCTGGGGTGTGCCGGCGGCGATTGCCTTGTCGGCAACGGTGTTTGCCTGGCTGCACGGCATCCCGTCACTGGTGCCGGTCTACGTCGTCTTCGGGTTGCTGCTCGGTGCCGCCGTCTGGCTCACCGGCAGCGTCTGGACAGGGGTGGTCATTCACGCCGCCCACAACGGCTCTACCCTGGGGTTGTTTCTGCTGGCCCAGGCGGCGGGTGTGGACGCCGGCGAGGCTGCGGAGGCCGAGGAGTTCGCGGGTCTGCTGACCACCGGGGGGATCGGCCTGCTGCTTGGCGCCGCTTTGCTGGCGCTGGCCGTTCGCGTTGGTGACTGGCCACGCCTGCAACGTGTCCGGGCGTTCGCCTGGCGGCCGCTGCTGTGGCTGGGGCCGCCGCTGGTGGTGATCAACCTGCTGCCTGTTGTGGCGGGTTGATATGGGGTGCGGAACGGCGGAGTTCCCTGGTAGGCAGTGCTCGGCGGGACCATCAGTCCATGGTTGGCATCCGGTGGATGCCCGGTGCATCAAGATGCACCCTACGGACGTGGTCCGACGCCGTGCACATCTGCCATGACCCGGCGCCTTGCCGAGGCGTAGGGTGCATCTTGATGCACCATCAACCGGGGCCGGCGGCTCACACCGCCAACCTGGCTCGCCGAGTCACCGGTCCGCGAACTCCGCCACCACCGGCGCATGGTCGGAAGGTCGTTCCCAGCGCCGCGGTTCCATGTCCACGCGGCTTGCGGTGCACTGGGCAGCGAGGGCGGGGCTGGCCAGGACCAGGTCAATCCGCAGACCGCGGTTTCGCTTGAAGTTGTTCATGCGGTAATCCCACCAGGAAAACACCTGCTCGTCCTGTGGGAAACGGCGGAAGGTGTCTTCCAGGCCCAGGTCGGTCAGCGCCTTCAGCGCGGCGTGTTCCGGCTCGCTGAAGAGCACCTTGCCCCGCCATTCCTCCGGGTCATGCACATCGGCGTCGGCGGGGGCAATGTTGAAATCCCCCACCACCGCGAGGCGCGGATGGCGCGCCATTTCGTCGGCGAGCCAGTCCCGCAGCCGAGCCAGCCAGTCCAGCTTGTAGGCATACTTCTCGCTGCCCACCTCCGAGCCGTTGGGCACGTACAGGTTGATGAAGCGCAGGTCGCCGATGGTCCCCGCCATGACACGGCGCTGGGGGTCGTCAACGCCGGGGATGTCGGTGACGGTCTCGCGGATGGGCGCCCTGGCCAGTACGGCGACGCCGTTGTAGGTCTTCTGGCCTGCGTAGACGACGTGGTAACCCGCCTCCTGCAGCGCCGCGGCCGGGAAGTTGTCGTCGGTGAGCTTGGTCTCCTGCAGGCCCACCACGTCAGGCTGCTCGCTAGCCAGCCAGTGGAGCACGTGGGGCAGGCGGACTTTGAGGGAATTGACGTTCCAGGATGCCAGTTTCATCGCGACGTCAGTTCCAGTTCAGATGCTTGGCGATGGTCGCGGCCACGGCCTTGAGTTCTTCCGGGTCGGCTTGATCCTTGCCGTGGCTGCGGCGGTCCTGGCCCTCCCAGCGGGGGATGATGTGCTGGTGGTAATGGAACACGGTCTGGCCGGCCGCTTCGCCGTTGAACTGGGTCAGGGCGATGCCGTGGGGCTGGATGGCCGCCTGGATGGCCCGGGCGACGTCCTGGGCGCTGGCGATGAAGGTCTGCAGCAGATCGGTGGGCATCTCCAGCAGGTTGGGATAGTGGGCCTTGGGGATTACCAGGGTATGGCCGCGTGAGGACGGGAAGGCGTCCATGAAGGCGACCACGTGCTCGGTCTGGCCGACGATGGCGGCGGGGATCTCGCCGGCGACGATCTTGCAGAAGATGCAGTTCGGGTCGGTGGGGTGCTCTGCCATTGTTTGATCTCCTTCAGATTGTGCTTGGTATCTGGGTCACGACGGTGCTTTACGCCAGGCGTAGGGTGCATCTTGATGCACCGTAAACGGCCTCCGATCAACCGCCTCGGGCGGCGTGTCGGGAGAAGGTGCATCAAGATGCACCCTACGCGGACATGGGCGGCGGCTCAGGCCGCCAGGCCGCTGTGCCGCAGTAGCGCATCCACCGTCGGCTCGCGACCGCGGAACGCCTTGTAGAGGTCCATCAGGTCCTCGGAACCGCCCTTTTCGAGGATGTGCTCCAGGAAGTCCCGCCCGGCCTCCTGGCTGAACACGCCTTCCTCCTCGAAGCGTGAGTAGGCGTCGGCAGAGAGGACTTCGGCCCACTTGTAGCTGTAGTAACCCGCCGCGTAGCCGCCTGCGAAGATGTGCATGAAGCCGTGGGGGAAGCGGTGCCAGGCCGGTGGGCGAACCACGGCGGTCATGTCCCGGGCTTCGTCCAGTGTCTCCAGCACGCGGGCGCCGCGCACCGGATCATGCTCCAGGTGCAGCTTGAAGTCGAACAGCGAGAACTCCAGCTGGCGGACCATGGCCATGGCGGACTGGAAGTTCCTGGCGGCTTGCATGCGCTGGAAGAGGTCCTCGGGAATGGGCTCGCCGGTGTCCACGTGGGCGGCGAACAGGTCCAGGGCCTCGCGCTCCCAGCACCAGTTCTCCATGAACTGGCTGGGCAGCTCCACCGCATCCCACGGCACGCCGTGAATCCCGGCCACTGAGGCGGCGCCGACGCGGGTGAGCATGTGGTGCAGGCCGTGGCCAAATTCGTGGAACAGGGTCTCCACCTCGGTGTGAGTCAGCAGCGCCGGCTTGTCGCCCACGGGGGGCGCGAAGTTGCAGGTGAGAAAGGCCACCGGCGTCTGCACGCCGTCGCCGGTGTCGCGGCGCACCTTGCATTCGGCCATCCAGGCGCCGCTGCGCTTGTCGCTGCGGGCGTAGAGATCGGTATAGAAGCGCCCGCGCAGGGTGCCGTCCGGATCGCGGATCTCGAAGAACTGCACATCCGGGTGCCAGGTTTCCACGGCAGCGGTGTTCTCGCGAATCTCTACCCCGTAGAGCCGCTCTACCACCTGGAACAGGCCGTCGATCACCCGCTGGGCCGGGAAGTAGGGGCGCAGGTCCTCCTGGGAGATGGCGTAGCGGTCCTGGCGCAGCTGTTCGGAGGCGAAGGTCACGTCCCAGGGCTGCAGATCGTCCAGGCCCAGGTGGTCCCGGGCGAAGACCTGCAGTTCACTGAATTCGCGCTCCGCCTGCGGTTTTGCGCGCCGAGCCAGGTCGGTGAGGAAGTCGACGACCGCCGCCGGCGAGTCGGCCATCTTGGTGGCCAGGGACAGCTCGGCATAGTTGGTATAGCCGAGCAGTTGCGCCTTCTCGTGGCGCAGGGCCAGGATCTCGTCAATGAGCGCGCTGTTGTCCCACTGGCCGGCGTGGGGGCCCTGATCCGAGGCGCGGGTGCCGAAAGCCTCGTAAACTTCCCGGCGCAGGTCACGGTCGCGGCAGTGGGTGAGAATCGCGAACACGCTGGGAAAATCCAGACCGATGCGGTAGCCGCTCTCGCCGGCCTGCTGCGCGGCCTGCTCCAGCATGGCCAGGTTGGACTCGGGTAGGCCGGCGAGCCGCCCGGCGTCGTCCAGCTGCTTGTGCCAGGCGTTGGTGGCGTCCAGCACGTTCTCCTGGAACTTCGAGCCCAGCTCCGAGAGCCGGTTGGCGATCTCCCGGTAGCGGGTCTTCTTGTCCTCGGGCAGATCGACGCCCGCCAGGCGGAAATCGCGCAGGGCGTGTTCCACGGTGCGTCGGCGGTCGGCGGAGAGGTCCTGGAAGTCGTCCCGGTCGGCCACCGCCTGGAACGCCCGGAACAGGGTCTCGTTCTGGCCCATCTCGGTGGCGTACTCGGTGAGCTTGGGCAGGCAGGCGTTGTACGCGGCGCGCAGCTCATCGGAGTTGGCCACGGCGTTCAGGTGGCTCACCGGTGACCACGCCCGGCTGAGCCGGTCGTCCATGGCCTCCAGGGGACGGACCAGGGAGTCCCAGGTGAAAGGCCCGTCCTGTGCCAGTAGTGCCTCCAGTCGGGCGCGGTTGTCCGCCAGGATCGTGTCGATCGCCGGTTCCACGTGTTCGGGGCGGATGGCGGAGAAGCGCGGCAGGTCGGTTGCTTCCAGCAAGGGGTTGGTCATGTCGGCGACTCGTCTCCAGGGTTATTCGACAATGTCCTCCATTATGGCGCGTCAGGACCTCTCTGTGTGAGGGGAACCCTGGCGGGCCCCGGGCGCAGGCTTGCGCGCCCATGCTATCGTTGCAGCGTTTTCCAGCCGGCGAGGACCTGTCATGACCAGTCATTTCGATTGCATTGCCATCGGCGGCGGCAGTGGCGGGCTGGCCGCCGCGCGTCGGGCCGCGTCCCATGGGGCGAAAGCGGCGGTGGTGGAGAAGGCGGCGCTGGGCGGGACCTGCGTGAACGTAGGCTGTGTCCCCAAGAAGGTGATGTGGAACGCCGCCCACACCCTTGAGGCCGTGCACCGGGCCGCCGATTTCGGTCTGGACGTGGCCTACCGCGGCCTGGACTGGGGTACGCTGGTCAGCCGCCGCGCCGCCTACATCGAGCGCCTCAACGGCATCTACGCCCGCAACCTGGACAAGGACGGGGTCACCCACCTCCAGGGCCATGCCCGATTCGTGGATGCCAACACCATTGACGTGGACGGCCAGCGCTATACCGCCGACCATTTCGTGATCGCCACCGGCGGGCAACCGTGGGTGCCTGATGTTCCGGGCGCGGAGCTGGGCATCGACTCGGACGGTTTTTTCGCGCTGCGTGAGCAGCCGCGCCGGGCGGTAGTCGTTGGCGCGGGCTACATCGCCGTGGAGCTTGCGGGGGTGCTGGCCGGCCTGGGCACGGAGACCAGTCTGCTGGTGCGCCGTCACGGGCCGCTGCGCGACTTCGATGCCCTCATCCAGGAGGGGCTGCAGGAAGTTCTGCCCCAGCACGGTGTCGATCTGGTCACCCAATGCACGCCTTCGCGGCTTGACCGGGCCGCTGACGGGACGCTGA
>SLMR01000257.1 GCA_007133445.1 Aquisalimonas sp.
ATCAGGCCGATCACCGGATGCGGCGTGTCGGCCCGGAACTCGGTACTGTGCGCCCCCTCCAGGCCGGCCACGTGGCGGGCGAAATCGATGACCGCCACCTGCATGCCCAGGCAGATACCCAGGTAGGGAATGCCGTGCTCGCGGGCGTATCGTGCCGCGGCGATCTTGCCCTCGACACCGCGCTCGCCGAACCCGCCGGGCACCAGTATGGCGTCCACGTCCTCGAGTGGCCCGGTGCCGGCGGTCTCCAGCTCCTCCGAGTCCACGGAGCGCACGTGCACGCGGGTGCGCGTGTGGATGCCGGCATGGATCAGCGCCTCGGAGAGCGACTTGTAGGCATCCGCCAGGTTCACGTACTTGCCCACCATGGCAATGGTGACTTCGCCGTCCAGGTGGCTGCGTGCTTCCACCACCCACTCCCAGTCGGAGAGATCCGCCGGCGGCAGTTCCAGCCGCAGCTTGTCGGCGACGATGTCGTCAAGCCCCTGGTCGTGCAGCGTCAGCGGCACCTTGTAGATGTCGTCCACGTCCAGCACGGAGATCACCGCCTCGTGCTCGACGTTGGTGAACAGGGCGATCTTGCGGCGCTCGCCCTCCGGGATGGGCCGTGTGGAACGGCACATGAGGATATCGGGCTGGATGCCGATGGAGCGCAGCTCCTTGACGGAGTGCTGCGTGGGCTTGGTCTTCATCTCGCCGCTGGCACCGATGAACGGCACCAGCGTGAGGTGGATGAACAGGGTCTCGCGCCGGTGCTCGACGCCCATCTGGCGGATCGCTTCCAGGAACGGCAGCGACTCGATGTCGCCCACCGTGCCGCCGATTTCCACCAGTGCCACGTCGTGCCCTTCGGCGCCTTCACGGATGCAGCGCTTGATCTCGTCGGTAATGTGCGGGATCACTTGTACGGTGCCGCCCAGGTACTCGCCGCGGCGCTCCTTGCGAATGACGTTCTCGTAGATCCGCCCGGTGGTGTAGTTGTTCACCTTGCCGGTACGCATGCGCACGTAGCGCTCGTAGTGCCCCAGGTCCAGGTCCGTCTCGGCACCGTCCTCGGTGACGTACACCTCGCCGTGCTGGAACGGGCTCATGGTGCCGGGATCCACGTTGATGTAGGGATCCAGCTTGATCATGGTCACGCTCAGCCCGCGGGCCTGGAGGATGCTCGCCAGGGAGGCGGAGGCGATCCCCTTGCCCAGCGAGGAAACAACGCCACCGGTGATGAAGATGTATCGGGTCATAGGATCTCTGTCTGGTCGCACGACGGATGCGGGAGCCCGCGTCAGGAAGGCAACGATGGCCGGCGACACCCGGCGCCGAGAGGCGCCCGACAATGCACGCAAGCGCGGGCCGTGAACAAGGTTCCACGGTCCCGCATCGCGCTGCCCGAGTGGCGCCAAAAGTACCAGAACACCCCTGTCCGTACAACGCGGAACCGGCCCGCCAGCCCGCCGGGGTGGGCGCCTCAGCCCCCGTCCCGGACCGGGGTCGGCCCTTCGTCGGGCTCCCAGGCCACACGCAGTCCAGTGGCCCCGGCCACCGCCTGGAACCCCTCGCATACGCACACACCGGGAATGGCAACAATCCGCTCGCCGGCCATCAGCAACGGCCAGCCGGCTCGCTGCCACGGCGGAACGCCCGCCTCCTGGAACAGCTTCTTCACCGGCCGGGTCGGGCGCCCCGCGGGCCGGCAGGACTCGCCGCCCCGGCGGAAAGCGATGGTCACCCCGCGGGCAGGCAGACGCGCCGGGTCAAGACCATCCGTCGCGGGCACCCGGCGCAGCCAACCGCCTTCCAGCCGCAGGTCTTCGTCCAGCCCCCAGTCGCGGCCCGCCCCGGAGGTCACGGGTGGTGAGTCGGCGCTCACCGCCTGGAGAAAAAGGTGATCGCGGTAGCGCCGCACACAGCCGCCCGGCCAGCGGAACGCCGGTTGGCGGTCCGCACCTGCCAGCAACACCATCCGTCGCCCCGCTTCAAGCTGGCGCGCCGCCGGCATCGGCAGCCCGGCCGTCGACAGCCAGCGCCGCAGCACCAGGCGCTGGTGCGGCGCTGCCAATGGCTGCAGGGGTTCCACCGGCAACGGCGCCCCCGGGAGCTCCGGGACCAGCGGTGCGACTTGCGCCGCGACGAATTCCTGCTCCTCCCGTAACAGCGCACCTGCACGGGCGATGGTGGCCTCCGCCCGGGGCCAGCGCTGCCGCAGCAGCGGCAGGACCTCATGGCGCAGGAAGTTGCGGTCCGCTGCCGGATCGTGATTACCGGGGTCAGCGATGCTCTCCAGTTCATGGTCCCGCGCATAGGCACGGAGGGCGTTGCGCGGCAGATCGAGCAAAGGCCGTGCAACCCGTCCGCTGCCAAGAACGCGGCTGGGAGGGATCCCGCCCAGCCCGTCCACGCCGCTGCCACGCAGCAGTCTCAGCAGCACGGTTTCCGCCTGGTCATCCAGGTGGTGGGCGGTCAACAACAGTTCGCCCGGTTGCAGTCGGGCGGCGAAGATGGCGTAGCGCTGCTCCCGGGCCCAGGTCTCACCGGCGCCCGGGGGCGGCGCCGGGGTGCTGACAGTCTCCAGCGGCACGCCCAGGGACCCGCACACTGCTTCGCAGTGGCGCGCCCAGGTGGCGGCGTCCGGATGCAATCGGTGATTGACGTGCAGTGCCCGGACGGGCACCGCCAGGGATGGGCGCAGTGCGGCCAGGGCGTGCAGAAGCACATGGGAATCGGGCCCGCCGCTGAAAGCGATGCAATACCCGGGAGCGGATCCGAACTGCGACAACCGGAGCCGGATGTCTGCCGCCGTCACGGTCATGCCCCCTCCCGGCACCTTGGTGCAATCAGGCGGTGCGGAAGTTGCCGTACCCCTGCAGTTTGCGGGAACGCTCCTCCAGCAGGGTTTCGAAATCCTTGCTGTCGAGCAGATCCAGTTTTTCCAGAAGCACGCCCTTGAGCGCTTCCGCCATGGCGTCCATGTCCCGGTGGGCACCGCCCAGCGGTTCCGGAACCACCTGGTCGATCAGCCCCAGTTCGTGCAGGCGCGGGGCGGTGATGCCCATGGCCTCGGCCGCGTCCTGGGCGCGCTCGGCACTCTTCCAGAGGATGGAGGCACAGCCCTCGGGCGAGATCACCGAGTAGGTGCTGTATCCCAGCATCAGCACCTGGTCGCCGACGCCGATGCCCAGCGCGCCCCCGGACCCGCCCTCGCCGACCACGGTGGCGACAATGGGCGTGCGCAGGCGGGACATGGCCATGAGATTGCGGGCGATGGCCTCACTCTGGCCACGCTCCTCGGCGCCGACGCCCGGGTACGCCCCCGGTGTATCGATGAACGTGAGCAGCGGCAGATCGAAGCGCTCCGCCATCTCCATGAGCCGCAGCGCCTTACGGTAGCCTTCGGGCCGCGGCATGCCGAAGTTGCGCTTGACCTTGTCGCGGGTATCACGCCCCTTCTCGTGACCGATCACCATCACCGGGCGACCGTCCAGGCGCGCCATGCCGCCGACAATGGCGGGATCGTCCGCGAATCCGCGATCACCGTGCAGCTCGTGGAACTCGGTGAAGATGCGCTCGATGTAATCCAGCGTGTGCGGCCGCTGGGGGTGGCGCGCGAGCTGCGCCACCTGCCAGGAGGTCAGGTTGCCGAAGATCTGCTCGGTGAGCGTGGCGCTCTTCTCCTGCAGCCGGCGGATTTCCTCGCTGATATTTAGATCGTTGTCGTCGCCCACATAGCGCAGCGCGTCGATCTTGGCCTCGAGCTCGGCGATGGGGCGTTCGAAATCGAGAAAATTCAGGTTCATTGGTTCCCTTCCGGGTTGAACGAGCGCATACACTAGCCACTGGTGCCAATACCCGCAACCGTGCGCTGCCGTAGGGGCCTGGTGTCCTGTAACCTGGTCACAGGACACCAGGATCCTGCTCAGTATTCCACCCGTACCGCGCCGCGGTCGCCTGCCAGTCCGTCCAGGCGCTTGATCAGCTCGTCGGTGGGGCGCACCCGCCAGTCGTCACCAAAGCGTAGCACCGCCCTGGCGTCGGGACGCTGGTACTCGAGCCAGACCGGGCACTGCCCCTCCCGGAACGGCGTCAGTGCCTCCTGCAAGTGATCCAGGGCACCGTTGCCAAGCTGGCCGCTGTCCATGCGCAGGACCAGACGCCGTGCGTAGACATCCCGGATGTCACCGATCTCGTAGACCTTGTCGGCATTGATCCGCCAGGCATCGCTGAAATCGTCGTAGCCGAGCCCGCCTTCGACCACCAGCAGTTTGTCCTTGCCCAGCAGGGAGCCGTACTTGCTGTAGGCTTCGGTAAACAGGTTCACCTCGATGCGCCCGGTGCGGTCATCCAGGACCAGGAATCCCATCTTGTTGCCGCTCTGGGTACTGCGCACGCGCAGGGACATGACCAGCCCGGCGGTGATCACCGTCTTCTCACGCCGCCCGCCGTTGCCGCCATCGCCCCCACTGGCGAGATCACTGATGCGGCCGGTGACGATCTTCTCCAGTTCCTCCTCGTAGCGGGCGATGGGGTGCCCCGTGAGAAACAGTCCCAGGGTCTCTTTTTCCCCGGCGAGGCGCTCTTCCTCGTCCCACTCCGGCGACTCCGGCAGTGCCTCGCTGGCCGCTTCCTCCGCCGGGGCCGCCAGGGCCAGGCCGAACATGTCGGTCTGCCCCGCCTCGGCGTTGCGCACGCTCTGCTCCGCCGCCTTCAGGGCGGCGGGAATCCGTGCCACCAGGGTCGCCCGATTGGGGCCGATGCTGTCGAGGCAGCCGGCCCGCACCAGGGCTTCGAGCACACGGCGGTTGACCCGCCGCAGGTCCACGCGCCGGCAGAGATCGAACACATCCGCGTAAGGGCCGTTGGCCTCGCGCTCCTGCACCAGCGCCTCGATGGCCGACTGCCCCACACCCTTGATGGCACCAATGCCGTAGACCACCGTGCGCTCATCCGCGGCGCGGAACTGGTAGTCCGAGCGGTTGATGTCGGGCGGCAGCACCGAGAGCCCCATGGCCCGGCACTCGTCGATCAGCGTCACCACCTTGTCGGTGTGGTCCATGTCGGACGACAGCACCGCGGCCATGAACGGTGCCGGGTAATGGGCCTTGAGCCAGGCGGTCTGGTAGGACAGCAGCGCGTAGGCCGCCGAGTGGGACTTGTTGAAGCCGTAGCCGGCGAACTTCTCCATCAGATCGAAGATGCCCTCGGCGTGCGCCTCGGTGAGCCCGTTCTCGGTCGCGCCCTTGAGAAAGATCTCGCGCTGCTTCGCCATTTCCTCGGGCTTTTTCTTGCCCATGGCCCGGCGCAGCAGGTCGGCGCCGCCGAGGCTGTAGCCGGCGAGCACCTGGGCGATCCGCTGCACCTGCTCCTGGTAGAGGATGACGCCGTAGGTGGGCTTGAGCACCTCTTCCAGATCCGGGTGCTGGAGCTCCGGCGTGGGATAGGCTACCTGGGACTGGCCGTGCTTGCGGCTGATGAAGTCATCCACCATGCCGGACTGCAGCGGGCCGGGGCGGAACAGCGCCACCAGGGCGATGATGTCCTCGAAGGAGTCCGGCTGCAGGCGCTTGATCAGGTCCTTCATGCCGCGGGATTCCAGCTGGAACACCGCGGTGGTGGCGCAACGCTTGAGCAGGTCGAAGGTGCTGCGGTCCTCCAGCGGCACCGTGGCGATATCCAGATCCTCTTCACCGCGCTCGCGGCGAATGGCATTCACCGCCTTCACCGTCCAGTCGATGATGGTGAGCGTGCGCAGGCCCAGGAAGTCGAACTTCACCAGCCCCACTGCTTCCACGTCGTCCTTGTCGTAGTGGGTCGCGAGCCCCTGGCCGTTGGGTTCGCAGTACAGCGGAGTGAAATCCGTCAGCGGCGTGGGGGCGATCACCACGCCACCGGCGTGCTTGCCCACGTTGCGCGCGATGCCCTCGAGCTTCATGCCCAGGTTCACCAGCGCCGCGACCTCTTCGTCCTCCTCGTAGCGGGCCTTGAAGTCCGGCTCCTGCTCCAGGGCCTTGTCCAGGGTCATGCCCGGCTCGAAGGGAATCAGCTTGGCGATGCGGTCGACAAAGCCGTACCCGTGCCCGAGCACCCGCCCCACGTCGCGCACCACGGCCCGTGCGGCCATGGTGCCGTGGGTGGCGATCTGGGAGACCTTCTCGCGACCGTACTTCTCGGCCACGTAGTCGATCACCCGGTCACGCTTCTCCATGCAGAAATCCACGTCGAAGTCCGGCATGGAGACGCGCTCGGGATTGAGAAAGCGCTCGAAGAGAAGATCGTAACGCAGCGGATCCAGGTCGGTTATCTGCAGCGCATAGGCCACCAGTGGCCCGGCACCGGAGCCGCGCCCCGGCCCGACCGGAATGTCCTGCGCCTTGGCCCAGCGGAT
>SLMR01000244.1 GCA_007133445.1 Aquisalimonas sp.
GCCGAGAAACAGTAGCCCGATTTTCTGGTTCTCGTCGGCGCCGAGCCACATCATCAGCAGGGGCAGGAAGGCGGGAGCAGGCAAGTAACGGAACGGTGACACTAGCGGATTGAGCAGCGCTCCTACGACCGGAAACGCACCCATTAGAATCCCCAGCGGGATGGCCACGCCGGCCGCCAAAGCAAAACTCAGGCTGATCCGTTGCAGGCTCGCGAGCACATCGTGGGCGAAGTCGCGCTCGGCGAATAACCGAAGCAGTGCCTCGATGACGTCCGTGGGAGCGGGGAACAGCCGACGCGGGGCGATCTCGGCCATGGCAGCGTACTGCCATACACCCAGGAAAATACACCAGGCCACCAGGCCAAGTCCCAGCTTGACTGCCCAGGGGAGCGCTTGTTGATAGTCGAATCCGCGTGCGAGCCAACGGACGAACTGAGCAGTGTCACGGCCTGTGCGTTGCCCGCCAGCTTGGTTGATATGTGTTGCCACAGATGCAGCTGAGAGTAGGTCGCGCAAGCGGCCTCCATCTTTATGAATGTAGCATTGCACGCAAAATTGCATAAAATAGCGTGCAGGATATACGATTCATGGTCGTGAAAGTGCCATTCACCTTGAATAACGCCACTCAAGCCTAAAGCATGAATCCTGCCATTCTAAGGACTCGCCTAACTACAAAGGGTTAGCTGATGATATGTGTTGATCACATCCAAGTGCCGCACCAATCCGGAGCTTGGACTGAAAGTAACGCCCAATGTCGGGGCAGCGAGAAACCGCACCCTGCTGACCCGTTGCCACGGGTCAGCCGCGCGCATGCTCCAGCCACAGGCGCCAGTCGCCAAGGTGCGTTATGTCTTCCGCGCCTTCGCCCGCACTGGCCTCGCAGATGAAGCCGGGTACGCGGCGACCGTCTTCCAGCAGCACCTTGCCGATGCCAAGCGGGGCGGGTATCCCCGCGACGAAAGAGCCGAACCGATCAGCGGGGACATCCCACAATTCCAGCGCAACGGTGCCGCCTCCGGGGCCTACATGGACCATGCCCGGCCGTTCGGGCGGCCCACCTGGCAGCGCCAGAAAGCGGTACTGCGGGGCCGAGCGCACGGACTCCCGAAACCGCGCCTGGCGTTGGGTCAGCTGCCAGTTGAGCGGCAGACCGCGCATGTGCGCACCACACACCGCGACGGGGATGGTGTGCTGATGATCGGGAACAACCGGTGCCAGCGACGGCATTCCGGTACGACTAGCGCCTAGCGGCAGGCCCTGCGACTCATGCAGCCGGTCACCAATGGCAAGCAGATCTTGATCGTAGAACGCAGGGGCAAACAGGGTGACGCCGAAGGGAAGACCGTCGGTGCGGAACCCTGCTGGCACGGACACGGCACTGAAGTCCAGCAAATTCATGAAATTGGTGTAATAACCGAGGTTGCTGTTCAGCTGCACCGGATCGGCGTTCACCGCATCAATGGTGTAAATGGTCCCCGCCGTTGGTGTGAGCACAACGTCCACATCGCGCCACGTGGCCTCAGTCCGCCGCCTTAGAGCCCGCAAGCGATACTGCGCCGCAAACGCATCGGTGGCGAGAGCCGTGCCGCCGCCTCCGATGATCTGTCGTGTTACGTCCAGCAATGCCTCCGGCTGGCGTTCGATGAACTCCCGGATGGCGGTGTAGCGCTCGGCGACCCATGGCCCTTCGTACAGCAGCCGGGCAGCTTCGAGGAAGGGTTCGAAGTCCAGTTCCACCGCGGTGCCGCCCAGTGCCTCGAGGCGCTGCACTGCCGCGTTGAACAGCGCTTCTGCTTCCTGGTCGTCGAAGAAGGCAAGCTGGTCACGCCGGGGCACGCCAAACCGGAACTCACAGGATGGGATGCGACCGTGGCCGAGCCAAGGCACCTGGTCAGCCCGAGCGTAGGGGTCATCCTCGTCGTAGCTTGCTGCAACATCCAGCACCTTCTGCGCATCCGCTGCGGTGGTAGCAAAGATGGAGATCGTGTCGATGGTGCGGCAGGCAGGCACCACACCGGACGCGCTGAGCAGTCCGCAGGTGGGCTTCACGCCGAACAGGTTGTTCAACGCGGCGGGCACTCGCCCGGAGCCGGCGGTATCCGTTCCCAGGGAGAAACACACCTGTCCAAGGGCAACGCTCACCGCTGAGCCGGAACTGGAGCCGCCAGAGACGAACGCTGGATCGAACGCGTTGCCACAGGCGCCATAGGGTGAGCGGGTGCCAACCAGGCCGGTGGCGAACTGGTCCAGGTTGGTCTTGCCCACCGGCACGGCACCGGCGTCCAGCAGCCGTTGAACGACGAAGGCGGAAGCGGAGGGTGTATAGGCGTATTCGGGGCAGCCTGCCGTCGTGGGGACGCCGGCCAGATCGATATTGTCCTTGATGGCGAAGGGCACGCCGTAGAGGGGCAGTTCCGTCGGGTCCGTGTGCTCCAGTCGTGTGAGATACGTTTCGAGTTGTTCGTCGGCCAGAGTGGTGATCCAGACATTGCGATCGTCCGCGGCGCGAACCGCGGCCACGACTTCGGTGATATGGCGGCGTACGCTCTTGCTGCCGTCGCGGTAGGCGTCGAGTAGTTCGGTCAGCGTCTGCATGCGATGTCCCTCGATTCGTCAGTAATCAGTCCTGCGCGATGACCAGCAGGACCTGGCCTGGAGTGATCTGGTCGCCCTCGGTGCACAGCACGCGGCGGACCTTTCCAGCGGTCTCGGCCAGAACGGGGATCTCCATCTTCATGGATTCCAGGACCAGCAGCTGTTGATCCTCGTCCACCCGGTCGCCCTCACGGACGTCGAGGGCCCAGAGACTGCCGTGCACATGCCCCTCAACGGCATGTTCACCATCCGCCAGAGCCACGGGGTCCGGCTCCGCCGGAGGCGATTCCCCTTCACTCTCATCAACCGTTTGACCTGCCTCGATCCAGCGCTGACGCTCGGCCTCGAAGGCGGCCTGCTGCGACGCCTTGAACTCCTGGATGCTGTCGCGATTCGCCGCGAGGAAGGCGTTGTAGCGCTCCAGCGAGAAGGTGGTTTCCTCGATGTCGATGCGCAGTCCGCCTTTGGGGAAGGCGTCACGCATGGCCAGAAGCTCTTCCTCGCTGACTTCGTAGAAGCGGATCTGGTCGAAGAAGCGCAGCAGCCACGGCTGCTGGAATTCCGGTGTCACCTTGTAGCGATTCCAGATCTGCAGGGTACGTCCGACGAACTGGTAGCCACCGGGTCCTTCCATGCCGTAGATACACATGTAGGAACCGCCGATGCCCACGGCGTTCTCGGGCGTCCAGGTACGGGCAGGGTTGTACTTGGTGGTGACCAGGCGGTGGCGGGGGTCCACCGGAGTCGCCAGCGGAGCGGAAAGGTAGACATCACCCAGCCCCATGACCAGGTAGGAGGCATCGAAGACGATGCGTTTCACCGCCTCTTCGCTCTCGAGCCCGTTGATCCGGCGGATGAACTCGATGTTGCGCGGGCACCAGGGGGCATCGGCACGGACCGACTGCATGTACTTTTGGGTCGCGAGCTGCGTCTGGCTGTCGTCCCAGGCCAGCGGCAGATGGATGATGCGGGACGGCAGTTCGGCCGTGGAGAGATCCCGGAGTTCGGCTTCCGCCTGCTCCAGTATCTGCATCAGTCGGTCGAGCGGCAGCCGCTGCGGCTCATAGTGGATCTGCAGGCTGCGCACGCCAGGCGTCATCTCGCGAATGCCGGTGATCGCCTGGCTGCCGAGCCACTCCAACAGCGCCTGTACGCGGAAGCGCAGGTTCAGGTCCAGTTCCATGGGACCGTACTCCACGAGGAGATACCTGTCGCCGGCCGGCCGGTAGGTGACTCCCAGCGGGTGGCCACCGTCACGTGGAATCTCCCTGAGCACCGGTGTGACCGTGGCTGTCGACCGCGCCTCATGCTCCGGTGGCTGGAAGGCGGCGATGGCGGCGTTCTGTCCGGCCTCGAGACGGTTCGCCTCCGCCGGCGTGGTGGGCAGGAAGCGCACCGTGTCCCCCGGCTTGAGCTGACCCATCTTCCACAGGTCTGCGCTGATGATGGTGGCCGGACAGACGAATCCACCGAGGCTGGGGCCGTCGGGTCCGAGGATCACCGGCATGTCGCCGGTGAAATCGATCGTGCCGATGGCGTACGCGTTGTCGTGGATGTTGGACGGGTGCAGCCCGGCCTCGCCACCGTCCTCCCGGGCCCAGGCAGGCTTGGGGCCGATCAGGCGCACCCCGGTGCGGCTGGAGTTGTAGTGGATTTCCCAGTCCGTGCCGAAAAAGGTCTCGATGTCTTCCGGTGTGAAGAAGTCGGGCGCCCCGTGAGGGCCGTAGACCGTGCGAATGGTCCAGTGATGGTCGTACCGTGGAATCGCGTTCTCCGGGACATCAGCGATGTCCCGCTGCTCGGTCGCTGCGACATGGAGGACGTCGCCCGGTTGCAGGGCGCGGGCGCCGTGGCCGCCCATCTGACCGAGCGTGAACGTGGACCGGCTTCCCATGTGCAGCGGAACGTCGATCCCGCCCGAGATCAGGAGGTAGGCTCGCGTTCCGGCCCCCTCCAGCCCACCGATCTTCAAACGCTGCCCTGCGGACACGGTGACTGCCTGCCAGAAGGGAACAGATTCGCCATCAAGTCGCGCCTGCATCCCGGCGCCGGTCAGCGCGATCGTCGCGTCGGTGTTGAAGCGCAGGTTGGGGCCGGTGACCGTGAGTTCCAGCCCGGCAGCACCCTCGTCATTGCCCACGATACGGTTGCCGATGCGAAAAGCGAGGTTGTCCATCGGGCCGGAGGGAGGGACGCCGATATCCCAGTAGCCGACGCGACCGGGCCAGTCCTGGATGGTGGTCTGCGTCCCCGGGCTGAGCACGTCGATGGTGGCCGGGCGGTAAGTGAACCCGGCCAGGTACCCTGTGGTCGCCTCACCACGCGTGAAGACGTCGTCCCTGACGACCTGCCGGAGGTAATCGACGTTCGTCTCAACACCCTGCAGCTGGGTGTCTGCCAGGGCCCGCTGCATTTGCGCAACGGCTGCCGTGCGGTCCCCGGCGTGCACGATGATCTTGGCGACCATGGGGTCGTACCACGGCGAGATTTCGCTGCCGCGCTCGACCCACGTGTCCACCCGCGCATGGTGGTCGGGGAACGCGGCCTCGGTCAGCAGGCCGGTGGAGGGTTGGAACTGTTTTCCCGGATCCTCCGCATACACACGAACCTGGATGGAATGCCCGTGCGGTGCGCCCGGACGCAGCGTCTCCAGATCCGGCAGATCGCCGGCGGCGCCCCGCACCATCCACTCCACCAGGTCCACCCCGGAGACTTCCTCGGTGACGCCGTGCTCCACCTGGAGGCGGGTGTTGACCTCCAGAAAGTAGAATGCGCCCGTGTCAGCGTCGAAGATGTACTCAACCGTTCCCGCCGATCGATACTTGACGCCTCGTCCGAGCATTTCGGCGGCACGCAGGAGCTCCCTGCGGGTCGCCTGATCAATGTGAGGCGCAGGCGTCTCTTCCACGACTTTCTGGTTCCTGCGCTGCAGGGAGCAGTCCCGCTCGCCAAGGGCAATGACCCGGCCGCGGCCATCGCCGAAGAGCTGCACTTCAATGTGGCGGGCCCGCTCAACGAACTTCTCGAGGAAAAGGCCGCTGTTCGCGAAGTTGTTCTCGGAGAGGCGCTTCACCGAGTCATAGGCATCGCGCAGGTCTGCCTCGTCACTGCAGAGCTGCATGCCGATACCGCCACCGCCGGCCGTGCTCTTGAGCATGACGGGGTAGCCGATCTCCCCGGCGCTGATCAGGGCTTCCTCCAGGCTCTCGAGCAGCCCGGTGCCCGGGAGCATGGGGACTCCGTTCTCCTGAGCCAGTCGGCGCGCAGTGTGCTTGAGGCCAAAATCCCTCATCTGTTGGGGGGTGGGGCCGATGAACACGATGCCGGCGGCCTCGCAGGCCTCGGCAAAACCGGCGTTCTCTGACAGGAAACCGTACCCGGGGTGGATGGCCTCGGCCTCCGTTTCGCGGGCCACTTCAAGAATGCGCTCGCTGTTCAGGTAGGACGCACTGGCAGCCGAGTCGCCAATGTGTACGGCCTCGTCGGCCTGTTGTACGTGCAGCGAATGGCGGTCCGCCTCACTGTAGACGGCGACGGATCGCACACCCAGGGCCTTCAGCGTGCGAATGATACGGCAGGCAATCGCACCCCGGTTCGCAATCAGGACTTTGCTGAACATGGCTGGTTCCACGGTTGGCGACGGGCCGTCCCGCCTTCCAGAGATGACACGCCGGAGTCGTCCCCGGCGGGCAGATGCCTTAGTCCCAGACCAGCATTTCGATGGGTGTGGGGTTGTAGGCGTTGCACGGGTTGTTGAGCTGCGGGCAGTTCGA
>SLMR01000033.1 GCA_007133445.1 Aquisalimonas sp.
AGGGCGGCGTCATCGATGCGGGCGACCCGCAGGTCCACCTGGCCGAAGGTGTTGATGTCCACCGGATCGGCAATGGGGTTGTCCGCCAGCGGGCCGCTGGCGGCAGCAGTGTCGGTCTTCGGTGCCATGGTCGCTTTCGAGTCCTCGATCACCGCATCCACGTCGGTGCGTTCGACGCGCGTTGCCAGGGGCTTGAATCGATTGATGGTGTGGCCGAGCAGTGGTGTGCGGATGGACTTCCAGTCCTGCGGCTCCAGGTTCAGGAAGACCTCCGCTTCGGCGGCGATATTGGGTACTACCGGCTTGAGATAGACCATCAGCACGCGGAACAGGTTGAGCGTCTGGGTGCAGATGGCCTGGACCTGCGGTAGCGTCTCGTCCTTCTTCGCCAGCACCCACGGCTGCTCCTCGTCGAAGTACTGGTTGGCCTGGTCCGCCAGGGCCATGACTTCACGGATCACCCGGGAGAACTCCCGGTTCTCGTACAGCTCGGCGATCTGCTCGCCGCGGGCGACGAACTCCCGGTACACCTCCGGGGCCGGCAGCTCCTCCGCCAGCCGGCCGTCGAAGCGCTTGCTGATGAAACCGGCGCTGCGGCTGGCAATGTTCACCAGCTTGCCCACCAGGTCCGAGTTCACCCGCTGGGTGAAGTCATCCAGGTTCAGGTCCAGGTCGTGCACGTTACTGCCCAGCTTGGCCGCCAGGTAGTAGCGCAGGTATTCCGGGTTCAGGTGCCTGCGGTAGGTCTCCGCCATGATGAACGTGCCGCGGGACTTGGACATCTTCGCCCCGTCCACGGTCATGAAACCGTGGGCGCAGATCTTTGTCGGCTTGCGGAACCCGGCGCCGTGGAGCATCGCCGGCCAGAACAGGGCGTGGAAGTAGACGATGTCCTTGCCGATGAAGTGGTAGAGCTCGGTGTCGGTGTCAGGGCGCCACCAGGCGTCGAAGTCCTCGCCGTTATGCTCGCACCAGTTCCTGAAGCTGGCCATGTAGCCGATGGGCGCATCCAGCCAGACGTAGAAGTACTTGTCCTCGGTGTCGGGGATACGGAACCCGAAGTAGGGTGCATCCCGGGAGATGTCCCACTCGCGCAGGCCTTCCTGGAACCACTCCTCCAGCTTGTTCGCCACTTCGGGCTGGACGTGGCCGCCCCGGGCCCAGTCCTTGAGCATGTCCTCGAAATCCTGCAGCCGGAAGAAGTAGTGCAGGGATTCGCGTTCCTCCGGCGTGGCGCCGGAGAGCACGGAGACCGGGTTGTTCAGTTCCGTGGGCGTATAGGTGGCGCCACACGCCTCGCAGGAGTCGCCGTACTGGTCCGCCGCGCCGCAGCGCGGGCACTCGCCCTTGATGTACCGGTCCGGCAGGAACATGCCCTGCTCCGGGTCGTAGGCCTGCTTGATGGTGCGGCTGTCGATGTGGCCCGCATCCCGGTTGCGCGTGTAAATCAGCTCCGAGAGCTCACGGTTTTCCGTGGAGTGCGTGGTGTAGTAGTTGTCGAAGCCGATGCCGAAGGCGTCGAAGTCCTCCCGGTGCTCGCGGCCGATGCGCTCGATCAGCTCCTCCGGCGTCGTCCCCAGTTCCCGGGCTTTCAGCATGATCGGGGTGCCGTGGGCATCGTCGGCGCAGACGTAGATGCAGCGGTTGCCCTGCAGCTTCTGGAATCGCACCCAGATGTCGGTCTGGATGTACTCCACCAGGTGGCCCAGGTGGATCGGGCCGTTGGCGTAGGGCAGGGCACTGGTGACCAGGATCTTGCGTTGCATGAAACCTCGACTCGCTGCGCTTTCGGAAAGGGCCGATTATGCCAGATCGGCCCCGTTCGGTGGCGCCCGCGCCACGCGGCCGCCATCCATGCCTGCGCGGCTGGGCCGCAGGCGCGTACAATGCGGCTCCCGATCCATCGAAGGCCCGTGCCATGTCGAGTGAGCCACACCATTACGTCGCCACCTGCCCCGGCGGGCTGGAAGGGCTGCTGGCGGATGAGCTCGGCCGGCTGGGGGCCGTGGACGTCACCCGCCAGCAGGGCGGTGTCGGCTTCAATGGGCCACTGGAGGTGGCCTACCGCGCCTGCCTGTGGTCGCGGGTGGGCAACCGCGTGCTGCTGCCGCTGGCCCGGTTCGCCGCCGCCGATGCGGAAGCGCTGTATGCCGGCGCCCGCGAGCTGGACTGGACGGCCGTCATGCGCCCCGGAGCCACCATCGCCGTGCGGTTCGGCGGCATTCGCCCCGCTGTGGGCCACACCCACTACGGCAGCCTCAAGGTCAAGGACGCCCTGGTGGACAGCGTGCGCGCGGTCACCGGCGAGCGCCCGGACGTGGACGTAGAGCACGCCGATGTGCGCGTGCATGTCTACCAGGTGGGCGAGGCGGTGACGCTGTCCCTGGATCTCTCCGGTGAGAGCCTGCACCGTCGCGGCTACCGCCGCCCCGGTGGCGCGGCTCCGCTCAAGGAGAACCTGGCGGCCGCCATGCTGCTGCGCGCCGGCTGGCCCGATATCGCCGAGGGCGGAGGCGCGCTGGTGGACCCATTCTGCGGCTCCGGCACGCTGCTGGTGGAGGGCGCGTTCATGGCCGGCGACGTGGCCCCCGGGCTGCTGCGCACCCGCTGGGGGTTCCTGGGCTGGCAGGGGCACGACGAGGACTGCTGGAAGCGGCTGGTGGACGAGGCCCTGGAGCGCCGCGAACAGGGACTGCCGCGGGTGCCGCCCATCATCGGCTACGATCACGATGCCCAGGCGGTGCGTACGGCACTGCAGACCGTCGCCGACGCGGATCTCAATGGCGTGGTTCACGTGGAGCGGCGCGAACTGGCGCGCCTTGCCGCCCCGCCTGCGGCGACCGTGCCCGGACTGGTAATCACCAACCCGCCCTACGGCGAGCGCCTGGGCAGCGACGCCAGTCTGGTGCCGTTGTACGCCCGTCTGGGGGAGGTGTTGCGACGCGAGTTCCCGGGCTGGACGGCCATGGTGCTCAACGGCGCCGGGGCGGAACTCGGGCTGCGGCCCGATCGCCGCTGGACGGTGCGCAATGGGCCCATCCAGTGCAGCTTGGAGCGCTTCGTCCTTGGTGATGCCAGCGAGCCCGCCACGGACGCGGCGACAGGCGCTGCCGATGCGGCCGAACCCCTGGTCAACCGGGTCCGCAAGAACCAGCGCCGCCTCAAGGGGTGGCTCAAGCGCACCGGCACCAGCTGCTACCGGCTCTACGATGCCGACATCCCCGAATACGCCCTGGCCGTGGATCGCTACCAGACGCTGGAGGCGGGGCCGTGGCTCCACGTGCAGGAATATGCGGCGCCCAAGTCCGTGGACGCCCGTGACGCCGGCCGCCGGCTGCGCCAGGCGCTCGCGGCACTGCCCGGGGCGACAGGGGTGGCCCCGGATCAGGTCGCGCTGAAGGTGCGCCGACGGCAGAAGGGCAAGGCGCAGTACCAGCGTCAGGGGCAGGAGGGGCGCTTCTACACCGTCGAGGAGGCCGGGGCACGGTTGCTCGTGAACTTCACCGATTACCTGGATACCGGATTGTTCCTGGACCATCGTCCTGTGCGGCAGTGGATCCATGGCCACGCTGGGGGGCGGGCATTCCTGAACCTGTTCGCCTACACGGCCGCGGCGTCGGTGCACGCGGCCCTCGGTGGTGCGGCCAGCACCACAAGCGTGGATCTGTCCAGGACCTACCTGGACTGGGCGCGACGGAATCTGGAGCTCAACGGCCACACGCCGGGCCGGGTCCATCGGCTGATCCATGCCGACTGCCTGGCGTGGCTGCGTAGTGCTGCCGGCAAGGGGGATGCCCGCTACGACGTGATTCTTCTGGATCCGCCCAGTTTCTCCAACTCGGCGCGCATGAACACCACGCTGGACGTGCAGCGGGACCATGTGGACCTTATACAGGCGGCCGCGCGGCTGCTCAGCGGGGACGGCGTGCTGATCTTCTCCACCAACCTCAGACGCTTCCGGCTGGATGCCGACGCCCTTGCCGGCCTGTCCGTGGAGGACCACAGCGACTGGTCCATCCCGCCGGACTTCCAGCGCAACCAGCGCATTCACCGCTGCTGGTTCATTCGTCGCTGAGGCGCGGGTGGTGGTTTACTCCAGCTTCAGCCGGGCGTCGTCCAGGGAGAGTTCGGTGTCTTCCACGTAGACGGAGACCTGCGTCCCGCGTGTGGTGTTCTCCATGACCTGGTAATCCAGGGATTCCAGCTCGCCGCTGATCACGTCGCCCTCGGCCAGCGCGTCGTCTTCCAGGACCCCGAGAATGCTGTATTCCCCGTGTTCGGTCTTGACGGCCACCAAGCCGTCGTCGGCATTGATCAGCGCGACTGTTCCTTGCATGGGCTTCTCCTCGTTGGCGCCCGTGAGGTGGGCTCGCTGCCGGAGACATGGTCCGGCGATTTTGTGTTCTGGATCAGCGGTTCTACCTTACGGGGCACTGGCGAGGCCGTCCATAGCCGCGCCCCGGAACTCAGTCACTCTCGCCCTCGCGCTCGCGCCAGCGGGCCATGATGCGCTCGCAGCGGGCTTCCCAGCGGTCCATGGCGTCCTCCCACAGCTCGAAAACGCAGGGTTCGCAGCCGCTGTTGCAGCAGTCCGACGGGTCCGGCGGCTGCGGCTTTGGCGGCAGCTTCGGGCCACCGTCCGGATGGTGTTCACTCATGCGTTGGCTCCCGAATTCGCCCGGGGGTACAATCCGCCATTTGCTCCGGGGGTTGGGAATGTCCGTCAAGTCAGACAAATGGATCCGGCGCATGGCCGCAGAGGGGATGATCGAGCCATTCGAGCCCGGACAGGTCCGCGAACTGCCGGACAAGGGCAGGATCATCTCCTACGGCACTTCCAGCTACGGCTATGACGTCCGCTGCGCCGACGAGTTCAAGATCTTCCATAATATCAACTCCGCCATTGTCGACCCCAAGCAGTTCGACGAGAGCAGTTTCGTGGACGTGCAGTCGGACGTGTGCATCATTCCCCCGAACTCCTTTGCCCTGGCCCGGACCGTGGAGTACTTCCGCATTCCCCGTTCGGTGCTCACCGTGTGCCTGGGCAAGTCCACCTATGCCCGCTGCGGCATCATCGTCAACGTCACGCCCCTGGAGCCGGAGTGGGAGGGGCACGTGACGCTGGAGTTCTCCAACACCACGCCGCTGCCGGCGCGCATCTACGCCAACGAGGGCGTGGCGCAGATGCTGTTCCTGGAATCCGACGAGATCTGCGAGGTTTCCTACAAGGACCGGGGAGGCAAGTACATGGGTCAGAGCGGGGTCACCCTGCCGCGGTCCTGAATCCCCGCGCTTAGAAACCACCCCGCAGGCTGATGAACGGCCCGTCCTGGCGGGTGGCACCGGCCATGCGGCCCAGATCCATCCAGCCCACGCTCAGGTGAACCTCGGGCGTGGTGGCGTAGCCCAGGTACGCCGTCCACCAGGCATCGCCCGGGTCATCCTCCAGGTGATCCGGCTGCTGGCGGTATTCGGCGCTCAGGTGCAGGCGCCGGGCCAGGCCGGCGTGCACCGCGCCTTCCAGTTGCAGGCTGTGGCGATCGCCGTCCGTGCCGCCGAACCCGAACAGCCCGCCGGCGTTGGCACGGGTCCAGCGCGCGCCGCCGTGGACCAGGATGGCCTGACGCGCGCCCAGGCGGTGGCCCGCGCCCACGCTCACCAGCGCGTCCCAGTCGTTGCGCCGCTCGGGTGCGGCGCTGCCCAGGCTGCCTTCCAGCCCGAAGTCGCTCTGGCGACGGTAGCTGACCCCGATGCTGGCGGCCGGTGCCAGCGGTCGGTGGGCCGAGCCGGCCAGGCGCAGCCGGGCGCCGAAGACGTTCTGGCGCACGTCGTCGCTACTGCCCATGCCCAGGTTGGGCTGGGAGGCGCCCAGCTCCACGCGGTCGTCGATGACCAGCGCTGCACCCACGGATGTGAATTGTTGGTCCTGCAGGCGCGCGTGGGTGAGGAAGGCGCGGCCACCGAACCCGGTGGCGGGGCCGTTCAGACCGGGGCCGGGAGTGAGAACGCCGCCACGGCCGCCGTCCATGGCCGCCGGCAGTCCGCCTTCGAAGGGCTCTGCGGCCAGCGGCGAGGCCAGGAGTGCGGTCAGAAGTGCAAACAGTGGGCGCGGACGGGGCATGGGCCGCTCCTGGCCGGTCAGGCCGGTAGGGGCTGTTCGGCGACAATCCGGGCGGGCGCGTCCAGGGGTTGTTCATCCAGCATTACCGTCTCGCCTTCCAGACGCAACCGGCCGGTGGCGTACCAGTGCACCACCAGGGGATAGACCCGGTGCTCCTGCCGCTGGACCCGGGCGGCGAGGGTGTCCTCCGTGTCGTCGTCCAGCACCGGGACGACGCCCTGGGCGACCAC
>SLMR01000048.1 GCA_007133445.1 Aquisalimonas sp.
ACGCCCAGCGCCTGGACGAACTGGACGCCCGCCTGCGCCAGGCGTGGCAGATGGGGCAACGCCTGCGTCGCACACGCCTCGCACAGGGGCGCCAGCGTTTGCATGCAGCCTCGCCGCGCCGCGCCGTGCGTCATGGACTGGAGCGAACCCGCGAGTTGCACCAGCGCCTACGCCGTGCCCAGCAGCGTGAACTGGACCGGCGTCGGGAGCGCCTTGCCGCGCTTGCGCGAACGCTGGAGACGGTCAGCCCCCTGGCCACGGTCAGTCGTGGCTATGCCATTGTTCAACGCCCCGACGATGGCAGCGTGGTACGCCGCGCCACCGACCTCCAGCCGGGCGAACCGGTTACCGCGCGCCTGGCAAGCGGGCGCCTGGACCTGCGCGTGGAGACGGTCCACGACGAGGAGACATCACCATGAGAACAGCTCTGATCGCCCTGGCCCTGAGTCTGGTCTGCCTGCCCCTCTGGGCGGACATTCCGGAGCATCGCCCGACCCCCGGAGGCGTGGCGGTCGTGGACCTGGAACGCCCGGCCGACCAGCCGCGCCCGGCCGCCTGGCACGACGGCCGGGAGGTGCTCGTGGTGGCGCACGACCAGCGCTGGCACGCCGTGGTCGGTATCCCCCTGGACGCGGACACCGGCACGACCACCCTGGAGGCCGACGGTGAGCGGTTCGAGTTCACCGTCGAGCACCGGGGGTACGCCGAGCAGCGCATCACCCTGGATGACGACGAGCAGGTCACGCCCGGCGAGGAGACCCTGAAACGCATCCGCGCCGAGCACGAGCGCATCCGCGAGGCCCGCGAGACCCGCAGTGACGGCCCGCCGGAGACCATGCGCCTGGAACTCCCTGTGGAGGGGCGCTTCACCAGCCCCTTCGGTCTGCGCCGCTATTTCAACGACGAGCCGCGGAACCCGCACAACGGCCTGGATATCGCCAACGACCCCGGCACACCCATCGGCGCCGCCGCCGGCGGCGAGGTCATCGAGACCGGCGAGTACTTCTTCAACGGCAAGACCGTGTTCGTGGACCACGGCGGTGGCTTCATCACCATGTACTGCCACATGCAGAACATCGACGTTCGCACCGGCGACCGGGTCGAGCGCGGTGACCGCATCGGCACGGTCGGTGAGACCGGACGGGTCACCGGCCCGCACCTGCACTGGACGGTGTACCTCAACGGCGAGGCCGTTGACCCGCTTCTGTTCGTCGACGGCGAGGACGCCGACTTCAACGAGGAGGACTGACTAGCCGAACCGCTCCCGCCCGTGGGGCGCAGTCAGGTCCACCAGCGGCGCGCGCGCCACGATGCCGGTGGGATTGAGGAATCCGTGGCTGCGATAGTAGTGCTCACGGATGTGATCCATGTTGGTGGTCTCCCGGAAGGCCGGCCGCTGGTAGAGATCACGCAGGTAGTTCAGCAGGTTCGGATAGTCCATGATCCGGCGCTGGGAACACTTGAAGTGCACGGAGTAGACCGGATCGAACCGCACCAGGGTGGTGAACAGGCAGATGTCCGCCTCCGTGACCCGATCACCACACAGGAAACGCTGCTCGCCAAGTACGCCATCCCAGTGGTCCAGCGCTGCGTACAGGGCATCCGCGGCCTCCTCGTAGGCGTCCTGTGACTGGGCGAAACCGCACTTGTAGACGCCGTTGTTGACCGGCTCGTAGATGGCGTCGATCACCCGGTCCACCTCGTCGACCAGACTGGCCGGCGCGAAATCGGTGGCATCGCCGGCGACCCGGTTCCAGTCATGGTCCAGCATGCGCAACAGCTCCCGGGATTCGTTGTTCACGATGGTCCCCTCGCGCCGATCCCACAGCAGCGGCACAGTGACGCGCCCGGTGAACTGCGGGTCCGCCGCGACGTAGACGTCGCGCAGATAGCGCGCGTCATGCACGGGATCGCCGGTGCTGCCGGGGTAGTCCCGGAATTCCCAGCCGTCATCCAGCATGTGCGGATGCACCACCGACAGGGAGATCGCCTCGTCCAGCTGCTTCAGGCGGCGCATGATCAGAATCCGGTGCGCCCAGGGGCAGGCATAGGAGACATACAGGTGATACCGGCCCGCCTCCGGGGTAAAGCGCGCGTCGGGCGCATCCAGGGTGCGATCCCGGAACGCTGACTCCTGGCGTACGAACCGCCCCTTGTCGTCCGGCTCATAGCCCTGCGTGTACCAGGTCCCGTCGATGAGTCGACCACCCATGGCGTCACTCCTGTCATTAGCCCGTGAATGCAACCAGGATAGTCCGATTTCGGACTTTTTCAACCCTTGATATGGAACCCCGGACTGTCGGACACAAAAAAGCCCGGGTCGGCAATGCCGCACCCGGGCCGTTACGCGTCGGTATCGGCGCTTACTGCGGGGCCATTCCGCCGCCGCCCTGGCCGCCTTGACCGCCGCCCATGCCGCCTTGCATCTCCTCCTGGATGCGCTGGAAATCCTCGATCATCTCGTCGGTTTCCGGCTCAATCTCACGCATGGCGTCCATGAGATCGTCCTGGAACGCCTGCTGCGCTTCCACGACCTCATCATCCTGCATGGCCACCTGCTGCGCTTCCTGAAGGTCCTGCTGGGCCTGCTGCGCTTCCTGCAGCATTTCCTGGCGCTCCTCGTCGGAGAGGCTCTCGTCCTGGATCTGGCCCTGGACATTCTCCAGCGTTTCCATGCTGGCGTCCGGATCATAGCCGGCGTCTTCCATCTTCTGCATCACCAGCCCTTCGAGGTCGTCCCGCTGGGCCTCAAGCCCGGGGTTCTCCTCAAGCGCCTGCTCCTGAACCTCAGCCAGCCGCTGCTGGATCTCCTGGAGCTCCATCTGCGGGCCGCCCTGCTCGCCTGGCTGACCGCCTGGCTGGCCTTCCTGCTGGCCGCCTTCCAGGGCCAGCGCACTCCCGGCAAAGGCCAGTGCTGCAGAGGCGACAAGCGCACGCAGCGCCCCGGTTCCAATCATCTGAGTTCGCATAGTCAGGCTTTCTCCCAATTGCGGCCCCACACGGGGCCAATCTCGCGTTAAGAAACAAAGCATAGCAGCCACTTAGCGAACCGTGTCAAACCGACCAGAGATGCCGGCGTGGCCTGCTACTCACCCGGTGTGACGCCTAAAAGCCAAACAGGTTCCATCGGTTAGTGCATTTTTCGGGGCTCGCGGACACCGCCCCGGAGTTGCCGCCCTGCATACCGGCGCCTTATCCTACGCGCCTTGCAGACAGAGTCGTCCGCCGTGCAGGCGCCTGCGGAAACCCACTCCCGGCTGCCGACTACCCGCGATGGCCATTCGAGGGCCGCACGCCTGTCACCGTAATGATGCAAGGCACCCCCGGCAACGGCAGAACGCTATGAACGCGCTTTCGGTACAGCATCTGGACAAGACCTACAAGGGCGGTATCACGGCATTACGCGACATCAATCTGGAGGTGGCCGAAGGAGATTTCTTTGGCCTGCTTGGCCCCAACGGCGCCGGCAAGTCCACCCTGATCGGCATCATCAGCACGCTGGTCACGCCGACCTCCGGGCGTGTCGAAATCTTCGACCATGACCTGCAACGGCATCCCTGGGAGGCGAAGACGAGCCTCGGGCTGGTACCGCAGGAATTCAACTTCAACGGCTTCGAGACCGTGGAGCAGATCATTCTGAATCAGGCGGGGTACTATGGCATTCCCCGCCCTCAGGCGCGAGAGCGCGCCGAGCAATACCTACGCAAACTCGGCCTGTGGGACAAGCGCAAGGACGCGGCCCGGACGCTGTCCGGTGGCATGAAGCGCCGGCTCATGATCGCACGCGCCCTGATCCACGAACCGCCGCTGTTGATCCTGGACGAACCAACCGCCGGTGTGGACATCGAGTTGCGCCGCTCCATGTGGGATTTCCTGCGGGAAATCAATCGGCGTGGCACGACCATTATCCTGACCACACACTATCTCGAAGAAGCAGAAAGCCTGTGTCGGCGGATCGCCATCATTGATGAAGGCCGCATCATCGAGAACACCGGCACCCAGGCGCTGCTGAACCGCCTCAATACCCATGCATTCATCCTGGACGCCACCGGGCCACTGGAGCGGGCGCACGAGATCTCCGGCTATACCATCGAACATCTTGAGGGCCAGCGGCTGGAGGTGGAGATCACCAGCGAGCAGTCCCTGACGGACCTGTTCGCGGCGCTTGGCGGTGTCGGAATCACGGTAGTGAGCATGCGCAACAAGGCCAACCGCCTGGAAGAGCTTTTCCTGCGTCTGGTCGAGGACAACGGCTCCGGCGGCGACACGGACGCAGGATCGGAGCTCGAGCGCGACAACGTCTGAGGTGAACGGATGTACTGGAAGCAGTCCCTGGTTGCTCTGCAAACGATTGCCCACAAGGAGGTCAATCGTTTCCTGCGGATCTGGGCGCAGACACTCCTGCCGCCGGCCATCACCATGTCGTTGTACTTCGTTATCTTCGGCAACCTGATCGGCCCGCGCATCGGCCCCATGGACGGGTATACCTACATGGACTTCATCGCTCCCGGGATCATCATGATCGCCGTGATCACGAACTCCTACGGCAACGTGGTCTCGTCGTTTTTCGGCGCCAAGTTCCAGCGTCACATTGAAGAGCTGATGGTCTCCCCCACGCCGAGCATTATCATTCTCACGGGATACATTTCGGGTGGCGTCGCCCGCGGCTTGTTGACCGGGCTGATTGTCACCATCGTGGCCAGCTTCTTCACCACCCTGCAAATTCACAACCTGTTCGTGATCGTCTCGGTGGTGTTTCTCACGTCCGTGCTCTTCTCCCTCGGCGGATTCCTGAATGCGGTGTTTGCACGGAAATTCGACGACATCGCCATCATTCCCACGTTCGTGCTGACACCACTGACCTATCTTGGGGGCGTCTTTTATTCGATCAGCCTGTTACCCGACTTCTGGCAGGGCGTCTCACTGGCGAATCCGATCCTGTACATGGTCAACGCATTCCGCTTCGGATTCCTGGGAGCGTCGGACATCAACATCTGGATCGCTTACGGAATCATCGGTTTGTTCATCGCCGTGCTGGGCGGCATCAGCCTGGCTCTGCTTCACCGCGGCGTGGGGCTGCGGACCTGACACAAAAAAACCCGCGCCATGACCTCCGCCGGACATCATGGCGCGGGCGTCGAAACCGCGGCGGACATCAATCCACGCGCAGCTCATCCAGTGACCGGCCCTTGGCCTCCCAATCCTTGATCCAGCGAGGCTTGCGTCCACGGCCGGACCAGCCCTTGTTAGGATCCTCCGGATGGCGGAAACGAACCACACCGGCCTTGGTTGCCGACTTGGTGGCACCCCCGGGCACCAGTTCCGTCACCGCGAGTCCGTACTTCTCGGCGACCTGCTTGAGCTCCTTCTGCGCCTCTTTGACGTCCTGACGGCGCCGCTTTTTCAGCTCCTTGTCGATATCCTTCTTCAGCTGATTGAGCTCCGGGGTGCTGTGCTTGGTTAAGTCCATCTCGACTCCTTTACTTTGCTGTTTGTTCAATAACTGGTTCGCTGCGCCGTGCGAAAGAAACTGATGCTCAAGCGTCGTTACGCGGCGGAGCCATTGCCAAAAAACGACACGTCTTCCAATACAGACCACCCGTTCAACAAAAACCGGTGAATCATTACGGCTCCGGTAACGATTTGCGAAAAGATAGTGGAAAATCGGTTCGCCATCAATACTTATTGCTTTTCCGGGCCGATGGAGTTTTCCCATCGTTCGCATCCAGGAATACCGGCGCCCCGTTAACGGCGGACGGCCGAAGCTCAATCAGGTATACTCGCCGCCGTTTACTAACCTCCCCAGAGGTTAGTGAGTGATCGGTTCAGCGTTCCCCGAATCACCGGGATCTGTCGGAGGTTGCATGCAGAATCAGGTGGCGTCCATTCCCGCCGTCCTCACCGTCGAGCTGGACCTCGACACCGTCGCTCAGGGCGCCCGCCCACCAGAGCCGCTCTCGGGCGAGCAGGCGGACCGCCTGTGCTGGGCACTGGCAGAGGACCTCCAGCGCATTCTGGGGCCGCTTGACCGCTACGGCTTCGTCGTTCTTGGCGGTCTGTATGACCTCACCGAGGTGCTGCGTCCCGGCCTGCCCATCGCTGACATTCTCTCGGAGCTGTATCGCCGCAGCCTGCCCGATACGCGTTTCCAACCCCAGGTCATGGCCATCGGGACCCAGGGGGAGGATTTTCCCATCCCGGCCATCGCGCCGGAGTGTCGCCCGGGATCCGGGCCGCTGCTGGCGATTCCGTTCGTTTTCCTGGGGGAACCGGCGACTATGGACGAACTGGGCTCACGGTTGGAAAAGTCCCTGCTGGAAAAAGGCCGCGCGTCGCTGAAGACT
>SLMR01000110.1 GCA_007133445.1 Aquisalimonas sp.
CGAGCACAGGACCACCGGTCCCGGTGGACAGGCGCAGTATCAGCCCTCGGGCGAGGCGCTCCTGACCCAGTTCGACTGGAACGTTGCCGTCACCGCCGGGCTGCTGGTCATGGGCGTCATCCTGCTGACCGCCGCGATCCGCGGCATCAGCCTGGGCGGGGACGGCGCCAATGTGGCCCGCTCCATGGGCGGCACGGAAGTTACCCGAGACAGCCGCAACCCGACCCATCGCCGTCTGTACAACGTAGTCGAGGAGATGGCCATCGCCGCCAACCTGCCGGTGCCGCGGGTGTTCGTGATCAAGCACGAGCCGGGGATCAACGCCTTCGCCGCCGGCAACTCGCCGGACAAGGCCGCCATCGGCATGACCCACGGCGCCCTGGCGGCCCTGAACCGCCAGGAGCTCAAGGGCGTGGTGGCCCACGAGTTCGCACACATCGCCAATGGCGACATGCGCCTGAACCTGCGCCTGATGGCCATGATCTTCGGCCTGGTGGCACTCACCGTGGCCGGCCGCATGGCCATGCGCAGCATGCTTATCGCCGGCGGTGGCCGGCGGGACCAGCGCGCTGTGCTGGCGGCCATGGCCATCGGCGTCGCACTCCTGATCCTCGGGGCACTCGGCGTGCTCGCCGGCAGGCTGCTGCAGGCGGCGGTCTCGCGCAAGCGTGAGTACCTGGCGGACGCCACCGCCGTGCAGTTCACCCGCGAGCCGGAGGGCCTCGCCAACGCCCTGAAGAAGATCGGTGCCCTGCAACAGGCCGAGCGGCTCAACAATGCCCACGGCGAGGAAGTCCGCCACATGCTCTTCGCCGAGGCGGTGGCGCGCCGGTCCCCCGGGCTACTGGCCACTCACCCGCCGCTGGTGGATCGCATCCGCGCCCTGGAACCGCAGTTCAATCCCGAGTCAGACCCGGTATGGCGCATGACCCAGAAGGAGATGATGCGCGAGAGCCGCGCCGAACTCGGAAGCTCCTAGTGCCCCGTCCCGGGAGGATTGTCAGGTCTCACCCGGCGCGCCTCAGCAGTTCGCCCACCGCCCACTCCAGGTCCTGCAGGGTCCGGCAGCGCAGCGCCTGGTCGCATCGCCGGGCGTAAGCTGGCATTTCGGAATCCCCGGACCCCCAGCTTCGCTCCGGTTCCGGGTTGAGCCAGATCAGTTCCCGGGCCCGCCCCGCGATGCGCTCCAGGGCATCCAGCCCCGCGGGGCCGTAGTTGTTGCGGCCGTCGCCGAGGATCACCACCGTCGTCTGCCGCTGGATCAGGCGCTGGGTCAGGGCATCGAACCGTTCCAGCGTGCCGCCGTAATCCGTGCTGCCATTGCCGTAGCGGGCCAGCGCCTCGGCCATGGCGCGCTCCGGCGAATGGCACTGAAACAGCGCGGTCACCTCCACCGGTTCGCTGGCGAACACCCAGGAGTGCACCTCCGGGAGCACATCCTGCAGGGCGTGCATGAACGGCAGGAGCACCACCGCCTGCCCCCGGACCGACTGGCTCACGTCGCACAGCACCACCACCCGGGCCCGGTCCCGCCGGCGCCCCTTCCACACGGGCTGGAACGGCACGCCACCGTAACGCAGGCTCTGGCGCACGGTACGCGGGGCATCCAGACGCCCTCGGGTTCGCCGACGACGCCGCCGGCCATGGCGTGCCGCCAGACGCCGCGCCAGGCGCTGGACCAGCTCCCGCATGCGCGCCTGGTCACGGCGATCCAGAGCCGACAGGGGCGTCTGCCGCAGCACGCGGTCCCGGAATCCCCATGCGTGGGCTTCGGCCTGCATGCGCACCCGCTGTTCCACGCGGTCGCGGATGCGCCGGTCGAATGCGGCGCGGGCACGGGCGAGGCGATCGCCCGGCTCGCCGTCCTCGCGCCGCTGCTGGAGCACGGCGTCCACTGCGTGCAGCTCCAGAGCCTGGCGGACACGCTGGGTCAGCACCCCGGTCTGAGTCCAGTGCCGCGCCTCGGCCACCCCGGCCTCGGTCATGGCCTGGGCCAGCCGCGCCTCCAGGGACGCCGTGTCGCCCTGCTCCAGGGCGCGCGCCAGTCCGGCACCGCCACCGGCCTGTTCGCCCTGCCCCACGATCGCCTGGCCGTCACTGTCGGCAACCGGCGCTGCCAACGGCTCCGGTTCCCCCGATCCGGTCCCCGCATCACTGCCCCCGACCCGGAAGTAGCGGTCGAAAGAGGCATCGAAAGCCGGTCGCTGATCCCGATGCTTGACCAGTGTCGCCGCCAGCACCTGGCGCGTTCGCTCACGGTCGCTGACACCTGTGAGCGTCAGCGCCCGCGCGGCATCCGCCGTCTGTGCCGGGCCCACGTCGATGTGGGCGCCGCGCAGCACCTGGACGAACTCGGTAAGCAGGCGATCCATGGTTGCGGTCAGCCCCGCACCCGCGCCTTCAGCTCCGGAACCCGCGGCGCGGCGGTCTCGACGTCATCCTGGAACTTGAGCAGGACGTTCAGGGTACGCCGCACCAGGTCCGTATCCAGCTGATCGGCCTGGAGCAGCAGCAGGGTGCGGGCCCAGTCCAGCGTCTCCGAGATCGCCGGGCGCTTGCGCAGATCCAGCTCCCGCAGACCGTGCACGAAATCCACCACCTCCGCGCGCAGGGTCACCCCAATGTCCGGCACCCGCTCGGCAAGGATACGCTGCTCCAACGCCTTGTCCGGATAGGGTATGTGCAGATGCAGGCAACGGCGCTTGAGCGCCTCGGAGAGTTCGCGGCTGCCATTGCTGGTGAGGAAGACAATGGGCGGCTGCGCGGCGCCGATGGTGCCCAGTTCCGGGATAGTCACCTGATAGTCCGCCAGAAACTCCAGCAGGAAGGCCTCGAATTCGGGATCGGCCTTGTCCACCTCGTCGATCAGCAGCACCGCGCCCTGGGGGGCCCGCAGCGCCTGTAGCAGGGGCCGCGCCTCCAGGAAGGGCTCCGAGAAGAAGCCGCCGCCGAGACCATCCAGCCGGTGGATGGCATCATCCAGGCTGTCGCTGTCGGCCAGGAGACCACCCAGACGATCACGCAGGAGCTGGGTGTAGAGCAGCTGTTTGCCGTACTTCCATTCGTACAGCGCCCGACCCTCATCCAGCCCCTCGTAGCACTGCAGCCGGATCAGCTCGCGGTCGACAACGCCGGCCAGGGCCCGCGCGAGCTCCGTCTTGCCCACGCCCGGCGGACCTTCCACCAGCACCGGCTTGCCCAGGGCATCACCCAGGTAGACCACCGTGGCAACCTCTTCGCTGCAGATGTAGCCGACGCGGGCAAGCTCGTCGACGAGGCCCTGGATCTGTTCGCTTGCATCACTCATGGGTCAGGCATCATTCCTTGTTACTCAGCTTTCGACAAGTAAATCCCTCCGGCCGGTTACGGCTGTCCCGTCTGGGCCGTAGGCATCTCTACCGGTTCCTCGAACTGCGCGCGGATGCGCGGCAGGTACTCCGGATACGCCCGCTGGATGAACGCCACCAGCCCCTCGCGCACGCGGCAGCGCAGATCCCAGGCCGCCGAGGAATCCCCCGCGCTCATGAGGAAACGCACCTGCACGGCCTGATTCGAAGAGTCCGTCACCTGCACCGTGCTCGTTTCCCCGTCCCACTCGGGGGACTCCGCCAGCAGGCGCATGAATTCATCCCGCAACGGCGCCATGGGCATGCGGTAGTCCACCCAGACGAATACCGGTCCGCACAGGTTGGTGGAGTTGCGGCTCCAGTTCTGGAACGGGTTCTCAATGAACCACTGCAACGGCACCACCAGGCGGCGCAGGTCCCAGACCCGCAGCACCACGTAGGTGCTGGTCACCTCCTCCACCCAGCACCACTCCCCCTGCACGAACAGGACATCATCGATGCGGAACGGCTGAGTGAGGGCGATCTGCATGCCGGCCAGCAGATTCGTGAGCACGGGCCGGGCGGCGAAGCCGAGGATGATGCCGCCGATGCCGGCGGAAGCCAGCAGGCTGGTACCCAGCTGCTGCACTGGAGGAAAGGTCATCAGTGCCGCCGCGACACCGACGATGACGATAAGGATGTTCAGGCCACGGGTAATGAAGCGGGTCTGCGTCTCGATCTTGCGCGCCTGCCGGCTCTGGTCGGGCAGTGGCGGATTCAGGTGGACGATCACCTCGCCGATGGCCGCCGAGCAACGCACCGCGGCCCAGGTCAGCGCGACGATCAGAAGCAGGGTGATCAGGTGCCGCGTCACCTCAACCAGTGGCACCTCGGGCGGTGCCTGCTGCCACACCAGCTGCAGGGCGATCAGGCAAAACACCGCGCCCAGTGCGCGGGACGCGTTATCCAGGAACATTCGACCGGTCTTTCCGGCAGGCATGATCTGCCGCAAGGCCGCCAGAATGATGCGATACACGCCCAGCACCATGATGACCGCCATGCCGGACGCCACCGCCATGAGCACCCATGCCTGAACCGCGCCTTCGATCAGTTCCAGGTCCATCGTCCTCGCCTCCCGCCGGAACTTGAACAGCTTACGCAACGGCTGCGGGCCAACGCCATGGGCAACCTTGCCGGTCATCGCCCCGTGGCAGAGAATGGCGATCTGTCCGGGCACACAAGAGCGCAGCGCCAATGCGCGGCTTCCTGATCTCCATCATCGCCCTGCTGGCCTCCATGGCCGTGCTGCTGCTGGGTGTCGGTCTGATGGGAAGCCTGCTCAGCATCCGGCTGAACTTCGAAGCCATTGACCCACAGATCAAGGGCCTGATCCTGTCCGCCTACTACATCGGCCTCGTGGCGGGCTCGCAACAGGCTGGCCGGGTCATCAGGCAGGCGGGCCACATCCGCGCGTTCGCCATCTTCGCCGCGCTGTGCACCGCAGCCATTCTGCTGCAGGGCCTGTACGTGATCCCCGCAGCATGGTTCCTGCTGCGCGTGTTGAGCGGCTTCAGCACCGCGGGCATCTACATGGTGGTGGAGAGCTGGCTGAACGAACGTGCCGATCCGGTTTCCCGCGGCCGGGTCTTTTCGCTCTATCAGATCGTCTCCTACGTCGCCCTCGGGGCCGGTCAGTTCCTTCTGCATCTGGGCGATCCCGCGGGGGCCGAACTGTTCATGGTCGTCGGCCTGCTGTTTGCCCTGTGTCTGGTGCCGGTGGCCCTGAGCCGCGCCAGCAATCCGCCGGAACCTTCCCCCCACGTCCCCATGGCGCTACGCCAGACCGTGACGGGCGCGCCCCTGGCAGCCTGGACCTGCCTGGCTTCCGGGCTCATTAGCGGCGCGATCTACACGTTGACGCCGGCATTCGGCCTCCGGCTGGGCATGGACGTTGGCACCGTCGCCACGCTCATGGCGAGCCTGATTCTCGGCGGTATCGCCCTGCAATGGCCGATCGGACACCTCTCGGACCATTTCGGCCGTCGGCCGCTGATCCTCGTGGTCGGCACCGTGAGTGGTCTGGTCGCGCTTGCCATTGCGTTGCTGGGAACGGTGGTGCCGCTGACCGCACTGCTGGTCACCATGGCGGTATTCGGCGGCTTCTCGTTCACCTACTACCCGCTGGCGGTCTCCCAGGCCAACGACCGGGTGGGGCCGGGGAGCGATTTCGTGGCCATCGCCGCTGCCCTGCTGTTCCTCTGGGGGGTCGGTGCCGCCCTGGGCCCGGTGGCCGGCGGCTGGCTGATCGCCTGGCTGGACGCACCGGGACTGTTCTTCTACGTCGCCGCCCTGGGCATTGCCACCGGGGTCGCGGCCTGGCTCCAGGGTGCCGACCCCACACCGGCTCGGCAGCCCTATCGAACAATGTCCCGGACCTCCGCCGTTGTCACCGAGCTCGACCCTCGCAGCCACGATGACCTCCCCTCCGGCGAAGAACCCGCCGCCACCTCGGAAAACGACGCCACTGACGAAGCGGACCCACGCTGACCGTGCGGAAACACTTGCCCGGCATGTTCCGGCCTCCCCCGAACATCTCCTCAACACTCCGCGAGCATCAGGCGGATTTGACACCACGGGAATCTTCATCTAAACCTAGCTACGTACTGAGACATTTGCTTATTTCGTTTCAGTGCTGACCCGAAGCTCTGCTTCGGCGTCACTGGTGCACTCCGTTCGGAGCCACCACGCAGCGCGGTGCAGTCGAGTGCCGTGACTCGACCGCGCCATCCTCTGCGCCGCAGTGCGCAACAGTCGCGGCAAATAATGAAATGAGGAGAAGATCCATGGAGAACCAATCCACGAGGCGAACGACCACCGCAGCCTGGCTGCTTGCCACCGCTTTCGCCGTGGGCGCCAGCGGCGTCGCCGCCTTCAACGGTGACAACGGCGATGACCCGACTCCGCCAGGGAATGAAACAGGCA
>SLMR01000201.1 GCA_007133445.1 Aquisalimonas sp.
ACCTCGCGGGTGACACCCTGCTCGGCCAGGCTTTTGCCCGCCATGCAACGCGCCGCCACCTTGGCCAGCGGGATGCCGGTGGCCTTGGAGACGAACGGGGCGGTACGCGCCGCGCGGGGGGTGACCTCCAGAATATAGATGGCCTCGCCCTTGATGGCGAACTGGGCGTTCATCAGCCCCACCACGTTCAGGCCACGGGCAAGCTGCCCGACCTGGTCCCGCAGCCGGTCCTGGGTGGCCTGGGACAGGGTATACGGCGGCAGGGAGCAGGCGGAATCGCCGGAGTGCACCCCGGCCTGCTCGATGTGCTCCATGATGCCGCCGATCAGCACCTGCTCGCCGTCCGACACGGCGTCGATGTCCACCTCCACCGCATCATCCAGGAAACGGTCCAGGAGTACCGGCGAATTGTGGGAGACCTTCACCGCCGCGGTCATGTACTGCTCGAGTTCTTCGGGACCGTAGACGATCTCCATGGCCCGGCCACCGAGCACGTAGGACGGCCGCACCACCAGCGGATAACCGATCTCGTCGGCCAGATCGAAGGCCTCGCGCGCGGTGCGCGCCAGGCGGTTCGGCGGCTGCTGGATGCCGAGCCGGTTGATCAGCTGCTGGAAGCGCTCGCGGTCCTCGGCCAGATCGATGGAATCCGGTGCCGTACCGATAATGGGTGCGCCGGCGGCCTCCAGGTCCCGCGCCAGCTTCAGCGGCGTCTGCCCGCCGTACTGGACGATGACCCCTTCCGGCTGTTCGGTGTGGATGATCTCCAGCACGTCCTCCAGGGTCAGCGGCTCGAAGTAGAGCCGGTCGGAGGTGTCGTAGTCGGTGGAGACCGTCTCCGGATTGCAGTTGACCATGATGGTCTCGTAGCCGTCATCGCGCATGGCGAAGGCGGCGTGGACGCAGCAGTAGTCGAACTCGATGCCCTGGCCGATGCGGTTCGGCCCGCCGCCGAGCACCATGATCTTCTTCCGGTCACTCGGGTCCGACTCGCACTCCTCGTCGTAGCAGGAGTACATGTAGGCGGTAGCGGTGGCAAACTCGGCGGCACAGGAATCCACGCGCTTGTACACCGGCCGCACGCCGAGTTCGTGACGGCGGCCACGGATGTCCGCCTCGCTCACGCCGAGCAGCTTGGCCAGGCGGCTGTCGGAGAAGCCGCGGCGTTTGAGGGCGAACAGGGTGTCCCGGTCCAGCGCGGGGAATCCGGCCTCCACGGCCACACCCTCGCCCCGGACGATGTCTTCCATCTGCGCCAGGAACCACGGATCGATGGCGGTGAGGTCATACACCTCCTGCACCGTGAACCCGGCCCGGAAGGCGTCACCCACGTAGAAGATGCGCTCCGGGCGCGGCATCTTGAGTTCGTGGCGGATGCGGGTGTTGATGTCCTCCTGGCCCAGATCCAGGAACGCCTCCATGCCGTCGACACCGGTCTCCAGGCTGCGCAGCGCTTTCTGGAACGACTCCTGGAAGGTCCGGCCGATGGCCATGGCCTCGCCCACGGACTTCATCTGGGTGGTGAGCGTCGGCTCGGCCTGGGGGAACTTCTCGAAGGTGAAGCGCGGCGCCTTGGTGACCACGTAGTCGATGGTCGGCTCGAAGGAGGCCGGCGTTGCACCGCCGGTGATCTCGTTGCGCAGTTCGTCCAGCGTGTAGCCCACCGCCAGCTTCGCCGCCACCTTGGCAATGGGGAAGCCGGTGGCCTTCGAGGCCAGCGCCGACGAGCGCGACACCCGGGGATTCATTTCAATCACCACCAGCCGGCCATCGTCGGGGTTGATGGCGAACTGCACGTTGGAGCCGCCCGTCTCCACGCCGATCTCGCGCAGCACCTCCAGGGAGGCGTTGCGCATGATCTGGTATTCCTTGTCCGTGAGCGTCTGGGCCGGCGCCACGGTGATGGAATCACCGGTGTGCACGCCCATGGGGTCCAGGTTCTCGATGGAGCAGACGATGATGCAGTTGTCCGCCTTGTCGCGGACCACCTCCATCTCGAACTCCTTCCAGCCCAGCACCGACTCCTCGATGAGCAGCTCATTGGTGGGCGAGAGGTCCAGACCGCGCTCGCAGATGCCGACGAATTCCTCGCGGTTGTAGGCGATACCGCCCCCGGAGCCGCCCAGGGTAAACGAGGGCCGGATAATGGTGGGGAAACCGATGCGCGCCTGGATCTCCAGGGCCTCCTCCATGGAGTGCGCCACCTCGGCCGTCGGCGTCTCCAGGCCGATGCGGGTCATCGCCTCCCGGAACAGGTGCCGGTCCTCGGCCTTGTCGATGGCCTCCTTGGTGGCGCCGATCATCTCCACGCCGAAGCGCTCCAGCACTCCGTGGCGGTCCAGATCCAGGGCGCAGTTCAGGGACGTCTGGCCGCCCATGGTGGGCAGCACAACATCCGGGCGCTCCTTGGCGATGATGCGCTCCACCACCGGCCACTGGATGGGCTCGATGTAGATGGCGTCAGCGGTCTCCGGGTCGGTCATGATGGTGGCCGGATTGGAGTTCACCAGGATGACCCGGTAGCCCTCCTCCTTCAGCGCCTTGCACGCCTGGACGCCGGAATAGTCGAACTCGCAGGCCTGGCCGATGACGATGGGACCGGCGCCGATGATCAGGATGCTCTGGATGTCGGTACGCTTGGGCATGGTTTCCTGCTCGTATGTCGCGGTGCGCGCTCGCGGGCGAATTCGGGTGAACGGGAGCCGGTTCAGGCGCGGTATTCGCGGATCAGCTCCACGAAGTGCGCGAACAGTGGGCGCACGTCGTGCGGCCCGGGGCTGGCCTCGGGGTGTCCCTGGAAGCTGAACGCCGGCTTGTCGGTGCGGTGAATCCCCTGCAGGGAGCCATCGAAGAGGGAGCGCTGAGTGGCCCGCACGTTCGCCGGCAGGCTCTCCTCGTCCACGGCGAAACCGTGGTTCTGACTGGAGATCATCACGCGCCCGGTGTCCAGGTCCTGGACCGGGTGGTTGGCGCCGTGGTGGCCGAACTTCATCTTCACCGAGCGGGCACCGCTGGCAAGACCCAGCAGCTGGTGCCCCAGGCAGATGCCGAAACTCGGCACGCCGGCGTCCACCAGCGTGCGGATGGCCTCGATGGCGTAGTCGCACGGCTCCGGATCCCCGGGCCCGTTGGAGAAGAAAACGCCGTCCGGGTCCATGGCCAGCACGTCGGCAGCCGGCGTTTTCGCCGGTACCACGGTGACCCGGCAGCCGTGATCCACCAGCATGCGGAGAATGTTGCGCTTGATACCGTAGTCGTAGGCCACCACGTGCCAGGGCAAGTCGGCATCGGTGCGGTCCGGGGCATCGGCCCGCCCCAGCGGCAGGGACCAGGAGCCCTGACGCCATTCGTAGGGCTCCGTCGTGGAGGCGCCGGCAGCCAGATCCATGCCCTTGAGGCCCGGAAAATCCCGCGCCGCCGCCACGGCCTGCTCCGGGTTCACCTCGCCGGCCATGATGCAGCCATCCTGGGCACCCTTCTCGCGGAGGATCCGGGTGAGCTTGCGGGTGTCGATCCCGGCAATGGCCACCACGTTGCGGCTCTCGAGATAGGCCCCCAGGTCCTCGGCATTGCGCCAGCTGCTGGAACGCAGGGGCAGGTCGCGGATGATCAGCCCGGCGAGCTTGGGGCCGTCCGCCTCTTCGTCCACCGGGTTGGTGCCGGTGTTGCCAATGTGCGGGTAAGTGAGCGTGACCAGCTGTCGGCTGTAGGAGGGGTCGGTACAGATTTCCTGATACCCCGTCATGGCGGTGTTGAACACCACCTCGCCGGCGCTGACACCATCGGCGCCGATGGCCTCGCCGTGAAACAGGGTCCCATCCTCGAGTGCAAGAATTGCTGGCCTGCTCAACTGCGCATCTCCTGACTGTACCGGTGACCGCGGCGGGGACGGATCACGTGCGCGCAAAAACGGGAGGAATCAACCACGTGACTCCTCCCGTCTCCATCGATTCTGATCGCCCGGCCGCGAAGTGCGCAGTATTTTACGGACCGCACCCGGCACTGTCCATCGCCCAAACCTCTGCTAGTGTCCGGTAACGGCGAAGAAGGAGGAACCGCCATGCCAGCGATTGACGGCGTTCTGGAAACCGCCCTCTATGTGAAGGACATGGCCTCGGCCCGGGCCTTCTTCGAGGATGTCATGGGGTTCGAGGCATTCACGGCCGACCACCGCTTCACTGCTTACGATGCCGGCGCCGGCACGGTACTGCTGCTGTTCCTGCACGGGCAGACCACCGAAACCGTCGTGCTTCCGAAGGACATGGGCATCATTCCGCCCCACGACGGTGACGGGCGCCTGCACGTGGCGTTCGCCATTGCCGCCGACGCGTTGCCCGACTGGGAGGCCAGGCTCGCACACCACGGCGTCCTCATCGAAGGCAGGACACACTGGCCGCGGGGTGGAGAGAGCATCTATTTCCGCGACCCCGACGGGCATCTGCTGGAGCTGGCGACACCGGGGGTGTGGCCGACGCGGTGATCGAGCGTGGTTATTTGGTGCATCAAGATGCACCCTACCGACTCCGGAGATCGGCCAGCGCGGTGACGGCGTGGATGTCGGTGTATCAGGTGCGCCGTGCGGCACCAGGCGCCGAGAGGCGGCGCGCCGACGATGCGGATCGGTACATCGAGATGCACCCTACCGACTCCGGGGCTCGGCCGGCATGGTGACGGCGTGCTTGTCGGTGCATGAAGGTGCGCCGTGTGGCACCGGGTTCGGCCGGCGCGGTGACGGGGTGGGGTTGTTGGTGTATCAATATGCGCCGCACGGTGCCGTGACTGCGGCGCTTTGCCGATGCGTAGGGTGCATCTTGATGCACCGACACAACACCGGACCGGCTCACGGCGCGATTTGCAGGGGCGGCTGGTGGCGCTGGAAGAACCAGCGGTTGAGAACCAGGTGGCGCGCGAACCAGCGCGAGGCCAACAGTCTGCCGGCGATGGCGCGTTTCACACTGGACGGAACCACGGCCCTGTTGACGCCGGGATCACGCCCGTCGCGGCGCCCGAAGCGTTGTTCCAGTCGGTCCACGTACGGCTGCAGCTGGTCCTTGCCGAAACCGTTCCGGCAGCCGCTCACCACCTCCGCTGCCAGCAACGCCGACTCGATCGCCGGCCGGATGCCTTCGCCGCTGCGGGGATAAGCCAGCCCAGCGGCATCACCCAGCAGTAGCACCCCGTCGTCGACGATCCGCCGCGGCGTTTCGCCGTGAAGCAGGTAGGCGTGCCCCTGGAAGCGCTCCGGGACCGGAGCCGGCAGTTTGCCGCTCGCCGTCAGCCACGCGATGAACGCATCCAGGTGGTGGCCGAGGCGGTGCGTGTCCTGGCGACCCAGCCCGATATTGAGCCAGTCGCCCTTGCGGAACACCCAGCCGTAGCCCTTGAGATCCTCGCAGAAGAAGAGTTCCGGCACATCCGCGCGAATGCCGCAGGCGCGAGCCTGCTCCCGGGGCATCTCGAACTCCACTTCCTTGGCGGCAACGGCCGCCTCCCCGCTACCAGGGCGCGCCCCCAGGTGCCTGGCCACCGGGCAGAAATGGCCGCCGGCACCGATCACGAGGGGGGGTACGGATGCGATGGTTCACCACCCACTTGCCGTCGTCGTCACGGCGCATGTCCGCGAACGGCTCGCCCGGGAACAGGCGGGCGCCGCTGCGCCCGAGCAGGTAGTCGTCGAACTCGCACCGGCGGATGCCATAGCTGACCGGCTCGCCATACTGCACATCCGCCTCCCGGCGCCCCATCATGCTGACGCGGAATCCGTGCAGTGGCTGCAGGGTGCGTTCCCGGGCGTAGTCCGCCAGGTCCAGCTCCAGGGCGTTCACCACCGCCGGCGTGATCCAGCCGGCGCAGACCTTGTCGCGCGGGAAGGCCTGCTTGTCCAGCACGGCCACGTCCATGCCGCTGCGGCGCAAGGCCCTGGCACAGGTGGACCCGGCGGGGCCACCGCCGATGACGAGGGCATCGGTATCCACGATACTCACCGGTTCACTCCCGCGGGATACAGGTGCTCACGGGTCAGCGGGGCGCTGTTGCACGTCGCGCGGTTGAAGGCCACCTGGAACAGCTGCAGCTCGCCGGTGGTGAAGGCGGCCACGGAACCGGAGAGATACAGGCGCCAGGCACGTACAAAGGCCTCATCGAACATGGCACGCACGTCCGCTTCATGCTGCTCATAGCGCTGCAGCCAGTGACGCAGGGTAGCCGCGTAGTGCAGGCGCAGGTTCTCCACGTCCAGCACCGAGAAATCACGGTGCTCGAATAGCGTCATCATCTCCCGCAGGGAGGGCGGATAC
>SLMR01000340.1 GCA_007133445.1 Aquisalimonas sp.
CGGGCGCCATGGATGTTGAGATTGGTCACCAGGCGCGCGCGCTCGAAGTCCCGGTCAACGATGTCGTACAGGTCACGACCGTCGTAGATGAGCAGGTACTGGGCAATGATCTGGCGGTTGTCCGGGAGTTGGCGGTAGTCGGGGTCGCCGTCGTGAAACGACTGGTGCATGTCCTCGATGACGTCCACCAGGGAGAACGTGTAATCGACCTCCGGTTGTTCGGCGAGCCAGCGCTGGAAGCGCTGGACGTCCCGAAGGTGATCCGGATCCTGGAAGTCGTTGTCGGCGGCGGCGTCGAACACGACCTCCAGGGGCATGACGCCACCCAGTGTGCCCTCTACGCGCTCCGTTGCCTGGGTGAGCGAATGATTCTGGTCGAAGAACCGGTACAGATCCGTTTCCACCGTGATATGCCGTACCTGCGGCAGGCCAATGGCCACGATGAGTATCGTCCCGATCACCACTGCCACGGGGTGGCGCAGCGCATAGCGCGCCAGAGGTCTGGTAACCCGGTCCAGGTGCCGGAGCCGGCCACGGTCGGTATTCCATTCGCCGCGGTCCCAATGGAGCACGATGGCCGGCAACAGCCAGGTGACGACGAAGTAGATCACAAGCACCCCGACCGCGGCGGAGATCCCAAGCGTCGCGATCGGCTGAATCGGGCTCAGCGCCAGGGACGCGAGCCCCGCGGCGGTGGTCAGTGAGGTGAACAGGATCGGCCGGTGAACCGCCCCCAGCACGTGCCGCATGCGATCAAGGCCTTCGCGTCCGGTGCGGGTGGCCTGGTGCATGCCGTTGAACAGGTGCATTAGGGCCGCCATGGAGATGGCGGCAAGCAATGGGGCGGTGATGGTTGCGATCAGGTTGAACGGCTGGTTCAGCAGGGCGACCACCGCAAGGGCCGTGTGCGCGGAGGCGGCGGTGGTGGCAACGGCGGCAATCAGCACCAGGTAGCGGTGGAACAACAGCCACAGGAGCACCAGCCCCAGTAGCAGCACGCCGGGGACGAAAACGAGATTGTCCCGCACCATGGCCCGTAGCTGGGCGACATCCAGCGCGATCGGTCCAGCTACGGCGGACAGTTCTGCCTCCAGTCCCGCAGAGTCAATTGCCTCCCGGGTCATGCGCTCGATTGCCCGTCGATCCAGGCTTCCGCGAAGATTCTGGGGGCGGACGATCAGGGCATGGGCAGCGCCGTCCGCGGAGACAAGGAGGCCCGCCGCATTGCGGTCCTCCCTGGCGCGCGTGCGCCACTCCTCCGGTGGTCTCGCTTCGGGGTCGGTGCCATCCACCAGGGGTTCCACCGCGAAACCGTCAGGTGTCGTGCGGATGCTCTCCGTTGTCGTGACCGCAAGCACCCGCTCCACCAGCGGGTGCTCTTCCAGATCGCGCGCCGTGTCGTGCACGACGCGCAGGAAGTCGGGATCGAAGAGCTGCTCCCCCTCGAACAGCGCGATCAGCACTTCCTCGGCAGGAAAACGCTGCCGCAGTTGGCGCTCGAACTGGACTGCGTCGGCCCGTTCCGGAAGGTACGTTTCCGGGGCGTTGTCCACCTCCAGGGTCCCGATGATGGCGAGCGGCGCCGCAGCCACCAGTATCAGGATGCACAGAGCCAGGCGTGGGTATCGCAGCATCGCGTACGGCATGGCGGCGGCGTCCGTGGACAATCGCTCAGGGGAGATAGTCGTCCGCCGCTGCCGCGTCGCGCAGCGTGTCCGTCACGAAGAGACGCTCGGGAATCCCCTGGTCGTAGACCACAGCGTCCACCCGCAACTCCGTACTATGGCCGGATTCCAGATCCGTCATGACGCTACGCATCACCGTCCAGTAGTCCTGGTGGCGCTCGATTCGCTGGACCTCAAGCCGTTTCACCGGCTCGTCGCCGCCCTGGTAGAAGTCGACCCGGACCGGGATGAGCGTTTCCTCGTGAATCCAGCGGACCCGTCGCGAGTAGACGGACTCCTCCCCGTCATCCCGCGGCACGCTCTCCAGCTTCTTGGTGTCCATCCCGTTGATTGTGTCGGTGCCGGTCAACCGGTGGTCGTCGTGCGAGGGGTGACGGTCCTGTAAATCCTCATAGAAATAGTCCGAGGACACGAAACGCCCGCCGCGGCGGTCCGAGGCGATCCGCCGGGTGCGGTCCAGGCCCGGCAGGTAGAGCCACTGGTCCGTGGTGTCGCGGGCGTGGTCATGCATGAGCAGCACGGTGTCACGAATATCGGCAGGGCTGTCGAAACGGATCAGGGTCCGGGTCTCGTCATCGCCCCGATCCAGCCGCAGGGTGACCATCTCCCGCTCCCGCGGCGAGCGTCCTTCCTCCGTGAGGATCATCGACCCCCGCGTCGCCGCGTCATCGCCATCGGGGCGTTCGTACACGTCGATCGCGAGGGCCATTCCGGCGTCGGTGTCGGCCGCGGCCGGCATGGGAGCCGACAGCGCCAGCATGAGGCCCGCTGCCATCAGGCCAACGGACGCCTGTGATCCCGTCCGCTTCTGCTTGCTTGCATGATGCATGTCAATTGTCCCCGCGGATCCGTTGAAGTGGTTCGATGTCGCCCAGGTTGTCTAGAACTGCCCCCGCCATCCGGCCACGATGAGGCGGTTGTCGCGGAAGAATCCGCCTGCGGTGCCGTCCGTTCCCTCGTAGTAGTGAGCCCCCAGATAGAATTCCTGCGCGGGTATCTCGGTGTAGGCAATCTCGGGGTTCGCGTAGATGTCTCGCCGGTCGAGCCGGTTGGAGAACCGGAGCCGGGCGCGCCATCGGCCCCGGTCCAGGGAGCTCTCGATTTCACCGCCCACGAAGTACTGCTCAGTGTCATCCTCGGTATCATCAGCACGCTGGAGGTGCTGCGCGCTGAGCTGCAGGGTGACGCGTAACTCCCCGTCGCCGGGAAAGCTCTCCATGCTGGCGGCCCAGTCAATGGCTTCGACCGTGTCGAAGTCCAGATCGTTCGTGGTCACCGGGACGTCGCTCAGCCAGGCGGCCTCCGCCCGCCACGTCACTGCGCCTACGGCGAATGCGAGGTCACCGCCGACAACGAAAGTGCGCGGGTGGCGGGCGCGGAAGGTGTCCCCGTCGGCGGCCTCCAGCGCCGCTGCCGGATCCTCGGTTTCGAGGAGTGCCTGGCGGGCGTCCTCGTCAAGCACGTAATAGGGTGCCGAATGGCGGGCGCGCTGGATGGTGAGCGCATAGTCCACGCCGCGCGCGTCACGGCTGACGCGAAGGCCGCCGCCGCCATCCCCGCTCACGTCGTCGTCGAAACTTCCCTCGCAGACCAGTACCCCAAGTGCCTCGTCATCGCGCCGGCCCAGCAGCCGTCCTTCCCGTTGGTCGACCGGGTGCCAGATGCTCCTGTCGTGGGGCAGCTCGGCGGGGCGGAACAGGGGCAGGAAAACGGCGTCCACGCGATGGTCGGCGAGCGTGGTCTCGAAACGAACGGCGGGTGAGGCGCGGTAACGATCCTCCAGCGGATCCAGGTTGAAGCGGGTGAGGTCGCGGGTGGCGAGCCGGTCTGTTGGCGGCTGTTCGTCCATTTTCCCCCAGGTCGGGGTCTGCGCACCAACCGTCAACTGCGCCTCCTCCATGCGGTAGCGGACGAAGGTGTCCTCGTAATCCAGGCGCGCCGACCCCAGGCTTGCGTCGCCGATCTGGCTAACGGCGTCGATGCGTGCCCCCCCACGGAACTCCAGGAAACGGTTCGGATCATAGCTGCCGGTGACCGCCAGCATGGCGTGGTTGCTCGAGTTGGTCGGGGCGTCAGAGGCAGTCGTGGCGCCCCCCTCGATGCGTCCCTGGTCCAGCCCGAAACTGGCTTGTCGCGCCTCTCTGTCACGCGCGTCCGTCGGCTCGGCATCATCGTCAGGGGGACCGAAGTCGAACGCATCCGGTTCGTCGGCCAGCGCCGTGGAGAGGGCCGTTGCGAGCGCCAGCGCAACGGGCCATCGCAGGCTAGTCATCGCCACCAAGCTGGCTGAGCATGAAGCCGTAAAGCATCTGCAAATCGGCGGTACCATCGCGTTCAGCCTGTGGAAGGTGAATGTAGTAGGGCGCCCGAATTCCATGATAGTCCACGATTCCGCCGATCTGCTGAAAGTGAATCCCGCAGAGCGCCAGCAGTCGGGCGAGCTTGGGTTCCATCATCGCGTAAACGTGCTCCCGTTGGGCGGTCTGCACGAGCGCGGCGGCGGCGACAAACATGGAAATCCCGAGCAGGGGCATGGCGCGCGCTTCACGTTCATCGACACTGCCATGATCAGGGTTACCGATGGGGCTGCGCTGTTCCCCGGGGCGGCGGCGAAAGGGAGCAGTGACGGCAAGGCGCGAAATCTCGCAGATGCTGTTCCCCGGGAGATTCCCCGGATGGAGCGGGCCTGGTTCGAGGCTGTCTCCGCAGAACGCCGTCATCGGGATCCCGAGTTCGTCGCCGGTCGGAACGATCACCCGCACGCAGCCGGCGACCCTGAGGGTCCTGACATGACGTAACAGGCAGTGCAGGGCGGCAGCGTCGTACTCGTCCGTCTCGATGCCGCCGGGGCAGTCCTCCGGCCGTTCGAAGCCGAATTCCCGGCAGTACACGTCGTACCGGACGCGAAATACGTCTTCCAGCTGATGGCGAGTCGTTGCCCGCTCATATCTGTAATAGCGGGTCAGGCCTTCCCATGGGGAAGCATCGTTCACGTAGTCACGCTCCAGGCATGCGGACACTGCATGCCGAAATTCCGGGGGAGGGGAGTAGAGATGGCCAGACTAGTCAGCCACCCGACAGCTTCACAGCCGAGTACTCCAGTACCGGAGTATCACCTCCGCGGGGGATCGGTGCAATCAATCTGCCGCGGATTTCGAGTGCCCAATGAAGCCGCAGCGATACACCGTCACCAAGCGTTGTCTCAGGAAGACGGGCAGGCGTCGCCGGCGCTGAGTTTTGCCCGCATCCGGCGCCCGGCCGTGATATTCTGTCCGACACCAAGCTGCGGGATGGCCCTCGCCCTCGCCCACGGCGAGCGCGTCGCGGCGGGGTCGCGCACATTCAAGGAAACGAAGCGTGTTCGAGTTCCTCTTCTGGCTGGCACTGCTGGTGCTCATCTACATCTATCTGGGCTACCCGGCCCTGGCCCGGTTGCTGGCGCAGTGGGGCCGGCCCATCGCCTGGGCCGAGGATCACCGGCCCACTGTGAGCCTCCTCATCCCCGCCTACAACGAGGCCGACGTCATCGAGGCGACCCTGCGCAACAAGCTCGCGCAGAACTACCCGCGGGACCGGCTGGAAATCCTCGTGGTTTCCGACGAGTCCGACGACGGCACCGACGCCATCGTCCAGCGCCTGGCCGAGGGCAGTGATGTCCCCATTCGCCTCCACCGTCAAACCCCCCGGCAGGGCAAGACCGCCGGCATCAACACCCTTGCGGGAATGGCCACCGGCGAGATCCTTGCCTTCGCCGACGCCAATTCCCTCTGGGCCGAGGACGCGCTGGCGAAGCTCGTGCGCAACTTCAGCGATCCGGACGTGGGCTACGTCACCGGCAAGATGGTCTACACCCACGAGGACGGCTCACTGGTGGGCGATGGCTGCAGCGCCTACATGAAGTACGAGAACTGGTTGCGCGCCCAGGAGACGCGCATGGGCTCGATCGTCGGCGTCGACGGCGGTATCGACGCCATGCGCAAGAGCTTCTACCAGCCCCTGCGCCCCGAACAGCTCCCGGACTTCGTCCAGCCCCTGAAAGTGGTGGAGCAGGGCAGCCGGGTCATCTACGAGCCCGAGGCCCTGTTAAAGGAACCGGCGCTCCAGGACAACGACAGCGAGTTCGCCATGCGCGTGCGCGTCACGCTGCGCGCCTTTTGGGCCCTGAAAGACATGGCCCACCTCATGAACCCGGCCCGCTACGGCTTTTTCGCAATCCAGCTCATCTCCCACAAGCTGCTGCGCTACCTGGCGTTCATCCCGCTGGTGGTGGTCGCCGTCACCAACCTCATCCTCATCAACGACGGCGCGCTCTACGCCCTGGCCGGCATCGCCCAGATCGCCTTCTACACTATGGCCCTGCAGGGCTACCGCGCCACGAACGTCAGCGACGCCCCGGCCTGGAAAACCGTGCCCTACTATTTCACGCTATTGAATGTTGCCTGCGCCCGCGCCGCCATGGCGTACTGGAAAGGGGAACGGAGAGTAGTGTGGGCGCCGAGGAAGGGATGATGAACACCAACGGCGCAACTGCACGGACGGTACTGCAAGGGAAAGCGCAGTGAACGAGAAGCTGGCCAGCGTCGTCA
>SLMR01000286.1 GCA_007133445.1 Aquisalimonas sp.
TCTGAAGAAGTCGGGTGCGTTCATCCCGGGGATCCGGCCGGGGCAGCAGACTGCGAAGTACATCGACGCGGTCATGACCCGCCTGACGGCGGCCGGGGCGGTCTATATCACCGCGGTCTGCCTGCTGCCGGAGTTCCTGATTCTGTACTGGAACGTGCCGTTCTACTTCGGCGGGACGTCGCTGCTGATCATCGTGATCGTGGTGATGGACTTCATGGCGCAGCTGCAGTCGCATCTGGTGTCGCACCAGTACGAGCCGCTGATGAAGAAGTCGAATCTCAAGTCGTTCGGCCGCTCCGGGGTGCCGCGCTGAGGTGAGTTGCAGCCGCTGGCAGGCCGGGGACGCATTCTCGCGACGAATCTGATATAGTACGCGCCCTTCGCGTGAGGGCGGGATGATTTTTGGAGAGCGATCATGAAGGTACGCGCATCGGTCAAGAAGATCTGCAGGAACTGCAAGATCATCCGTCGCGGCGGTACGGTGCGGGTGATCTGCACCGAGCCGCGGCACAAGCAGCGGCAGGGTTGAGGCCGCGCTTGAACGCAGGCTCAGTCATTCGCTAACATTGCGGGTTTTCCGCACAAATCAGGAGTGTCACCCATGGCGCGTATTGCTGGCGTCAACATCCCGGACAACAAGCACACGGTCATCGCCCTGACGTACATCTACGGCATCGGGCGGTCGGCGGCGGCCGAGATCTGCAAGGAAACCGGCATTGCCGAGGACCGCAAGGTCCGGGATCTGGCGGAGCACGAGGTGGAAGCCCTGCGGAACGCCATTGGTACCAACCACCTGGTGGAAGGTGATCTGCGCCGCAAGGTGGCCATGGACATCAAGCGACTGATGGACCTGGGCTGCTATCGCGGCATTCGTCATCGGCGGGGTATGCCGGTGCGTGGCCAGCAGACACAGACCAATGCCCGCACCCGCAAGGGGCCGCGTCGGGCGGTGCGGAAGTAAACAACGTTCGAGGCCGGCATTGCCGGCGTCCAGGAGCTGGGATTCATCGCTATGGCGAAAGGTGCAACCCGAACGCGGAAACGCGTCACGAAAACCGTTGTCGACGGCATCGCGCACATCAACGCGACCTTCAACAACACGATGATCATGATTACCGACCGCCAGGGCAACGCCCTGAGCTGGGCCAGCGCCGGGGGCAGCGGTTTCCGCGGCTCGCGCAAGAGCACCCCGTTCGCGGCCCAGGTCGCCTCCGATCGCGCCGGTAACGCGGCCAAGGAGTACGGGCTGAAGAACCTGGAGGTTCGCGTCAAGGGGCCGGGCCCTGGCCGCGAATCCGCGGTCCGCGCGCTGAACAACGCGGGTTTCAAGATCACCAACATTGCCGACGTGACGCCGATCCCCCATAACGGGTGCCGGCCGCCGAAGAAGCGTCGCGTCTGACCGATTGGAGCAAATGCATGGCTAGGTATCTCGGTCCCAAGTGCAAGCTCTCCCGCCGTGAGGGTACGGATCTTTTCCTCAAGAGCGGCGTGCGCGCTATCGACAGCAAGTGCAAGCTGGACACGCCCCCGGGGCAGCATGGTCAGCGCCGTACGCGCCTGTCCGACTACGGGTTGCAGCTGCGTGAGAAGCAGAAGGTGCGCCGCATGTATGGCGTGCTCGAGAAGCAGTTCCGGAATTACTACAAGGAAGCTGCGCGCCGCAAGGGAGCGACCGGTGAAGAGTTGCTCCGGTTGCTCGAAGGGCGTCTCGACAACGTGGTGTGGCGCATGGGTTTCGGCTCCACCCGTCAGGAGGCGCGACAGCTGGTGAGCCACCGTGGCGTGATGGTGAACGGGCGGACGGTCAACGTGCCGTCGTTCCAGGTGTCGCCGGGTGACGTGGTGACGGTGCGCGAGAAGGCGCGCAAGCAGTCGCGCGTTCAGGCCGCCCTGGAGCTGGCCCAGCAGTCCGGCTTCGTCGACTGGATCGACGTGGATCCGGGCAAGTTCGAGGGGACCTTCAAGGCGCGCCCGGACCGCGGTGATCTGCCGGCGGAAATCAACGAGCATCTGGTGGTCGAGCTCTACTCCAAGTAAGAGCGAGCCACTCGGTTCGAGTTCAAGCATTCAAGAGGGCAAGCCGATGCAGGCCCAGTTTCAAGATTTTCTCAAGCCCCGCGTCGTGGACGTCGAGGCCCAGAGTGACACCGCTGCCCGGGTCGTGATCGAGCCCCTGGAGCGCGGCTTCGGTCACACGCTGGGTAACGCGCTGCGTCGCATCCTGCTGTCCTCCATGCCCGGATTCGCCGTGGTCGAGGTGGAGATCGAGGGTGTGCTCCACGAGTACACGGCGGTTGAAGGCGTGCAGGAGGATGTGGTCGACATCCTGTTGAACCTGAAGCAGCTGGCGGTTCGCCTCCACGCCAAGGAAGAGGTGTCGCTGAAGCTCTCGAAGAAGGGGCCGGGTGTGGTCACTGCCGGTGACATTGAGACCGGGCACGACGTTGAGATCAAGAACCCCGACCTGGTCATCGCCCACCTCACCAAGGCCGGCGAACTCACCATGACCATCAAGGTCGCCCGTGGGCGCGGTTATGAGGCCGTTACCCAGCGTACCGACGACGAAGAGCGGCCCATTGGCCGGCTGCAGGTGGATGCCAGCTTCTCGCCGATCCGTCGCGTGGCATACAGCATCGAGAGCGCGCGCGTGGAGCAGCGCACGGACCTGGACAAGCTGGTCATGGAGATCGAGACCAACGGCGTCATCGAGCCCGAGGAGGCGATGAAGTTCGCCGCCGGGCTGCTGCAGGATCAGCTGTCGGTGTTCGTCGCGCTGGAAGGCGGGGAAGATTTCGCCGAGCCGGCGCGCAAGTCGCCGGAAGTGGACCCGGTCCTGCTGCGTCCCATCGACGATCTGGAACTGACGGTGCGTTCGGCCAACTGCCTCAAGGCCGAGAGCATCCATTATGTGGGCGACCTGGTGCAGCGCACCGAGGTGGAGCTTCTGAAGACGCCCAACCTGGGCAAGAAGTCGCTCACCGAAATCAAGGAAGTCCTGGCCTCGCACGGGCTGTCCCTGGGCATGCGCCTGGAGGAGTGGCCGCCGGCCGGTCTGGGTAACCGGGAACAGGCTACGGGCTGATCGCGCCAGCGGCGCGTACCGACGAAACAGAAGGGTAGAGGACCATGCGTCATCGCAAAGCCGGGCGTCAACTGAACCGCAACAGCAGTCACCGACAGGCCATGTTCCGGAATATGGCAGTGTCCCTGTTCGAGCACGAGGCGATCAAGACCACGCTGCCGAAAGCGAAAGAGCTGCGCCGGGTGGCGGAGCCGCTGATCACCCTCGCCAAGGAAGACGGCGTCTCCAAGCGTCGGCTCGCTTTTTCCCGGCTCCGTGACAAGGCGGCGGTGGGCAAGCTGTTCACCGAACTGGGGCCCCGTTACAAGGCGCGCCCCGGTGGCTATGTGCGGATTCTGAAGTGCGGCTTCCGCCCCGGCGACAACGCCCCCATGGCGTTCGTGGAGCTGGTCGACCGTCCTCAGCCGGAGCAAGAGCCGGATGAGGAAGAGCAGGAAGCGGCCGAGGAGTAAGGACGCCGCCGCACTGCTGATCAGTTGGAGAAACCGGGCCCGGCGCCCGGTTTTTTTGTCTCCGGCGCATGGCCGTGTAGGGGAGCAAGTGCTCGCGGTGCAGGTCGGGGTAGCGAGATCAGGGAGACGCGCATGTTCGCACTGTTCACGGATTTCGGCTGGAGCGGTCCCTACGTGGGCCAGCTCAAGGCGGCGCTCTGGCAGCACTTGCCCGGGCGCCCGGTGGTGGATGTGCTCCATGATGCGCCGGCCATGGATCCACGCGCCGCCTCCTATCTGCTGGAGCCGTTCTCTCGTTCTCTGCCGGCGGGCAGTGTGACTGTCGCGGTGGTCGATCCCGGGGTTGGAACGGACCGGGCAGGTTGTGTCGTCAACGCCGATGATCGCTGGTACGTGGGGCCGGCGAATGGCCTGTTCGAGTTCGTGGTCCGGCGTGCCAACGACTGGGCGGCCTGGCGGTTGCCCGATGCGGGGCCCGGCGCCGCGCCCACGTTTCACGGCCGGGATGTGTTCGCTCCGGCTGCGGTGGCGCTGATGCAGGACGATCGCTCGCAGCTGGGCGAACGGCTGGATGAGCGCCCGGGAGCCGAGTGGCCGGATGACGTGCCCCGGGTGCTGTATGTGGACCACTACGGCAACGCCATGACAGGCATCCGCGGCAGTGCGGTCAGCGATGAAGCCATCCTGGAGGCCGGGGAGCTGCGCTTCCGCGGAGGGGAAACTTTTGCAGACACACCATTGGGGCGACCGCTCTGGTACCGCAACAGTAGCGGACTCGTGGAAGTGGCCATCAATGGCGGCAGTGCGCGTCGAGAGCTCCGCCTGACCCCGGGGAGCAGGGTGCGTCTGATCCGGCCATAGCGGTTGCCATGTCAGCGGCCTTATGCTTCGGTGATGGACTGTCCAGGCAGGATAGCGATCCGAGAGCGCGAGCGGGTCAGGCAGGCGAGGAGACGTAGATGAAAGTGAACGTGGAAGTGGACGCGACGCCCGAGGAACTCCGGCGGTTCATGGGCTGGCCGGACGTCCAGCCATTGCATGACGAGATGCTCAAGAGCATCCGTGAGCGCATGCAGGCGGGCACCGAGGGCTATGATCCGCTCAGCCTGATGGCATCGTTCATGCCGTCGCAGATGCAGAACATGGAGGGCATGCAGCGGGCGTTCTGGGAGGCCTTTGCCAGCGGCTACGGCGGGGACGCCGACCACAAGCAGGGCAAGGGTGGAAGCGGCAAGGGCAGCAAGGGCTGAAACGGCCCGTCGTGGTCTCCGGTGGAGGCTGTTCGGCAACTGCTACGCCTCTGGTATAATTCGCGCCGCGAAACCGCTGCGCTGCAACATTCGCGGCGGTGGCGAATCAACCATGCGGGGCGCCGCGTGGCTCAGGCCACTGTGATCGCCTGAACAGGGGTAACCGACAGGAGTACACCATGAAAGCACCCGTACGCGTAGCGGTAACCGGGGCGGCCGGCCAGATCGGCTACAGTCTGTTGTTCCGGATTGCATCGGGCGACATGCTCGGCAAGGACCAGCCCGTGATCCTGCAGCTTCTGGAAATCACGCCGGCCCTGGAGGCCCTGGGGGGCGTGGTCATGGAGATCGAGGACTGCGCGTTCCCGCTGGTTGCCGGCATCGAAACCAGCGACAAGGCGGAAGAGGTGTTCAAGGACGCGGATTACGCCCTTCTGGTGGGCGCACGGCCGCGCGGCCCGGGCATGGAGCGCAAGGATCTGCTGGAGGCCAACGCCGCCATCTTCTCCGTGCAGGGCAAGGCGCTGAACGACGTCGCCAGCCGCGACGTGAAGGTGCTGGTGGTGGGCAACCCAGCCAACACCAACTCGCTCATCGCCCAGCAGAACGCCCCGGACCTGGACCCGGGCCAGTTCACCGCCATGACCCGCCTGGACCACAACCGCGCGCTGGCGCAGCTGGCCAACCAGGTTGGCGTCCATACCCAGGACATCACCCGCATGACTATCTGGGGTAACCACTCGTCCACCCAGTACCCGGACATCAGCCACACGCTGGTGCAGGGTGCGCCGGCCGCCGACAAGGTGGACCGCCAGTGGTACGAGAATGAGTTCATTCCCACGGTGCAGCAGCGTGGCGCCGCCATCATCAAGGCCCGTGGTGCCTCTAGCGCGGCATCCGCGGCGAGCTCCGCCGTGGACCACATGCGCACCTGGGCGCTGGGCACCGCCGACGGTGACTGGACCAGCATGGGGATTCCCTCGGATGGCAGCTACGGCATCACCGAGGGCATCATCTACTCCTTCCCGGTGACCTGCAGCAACGGCAAGTACGAGATCGTCCAGGGTCTGGAACTGGATGCGTTCAGTCGCGAGCGGATGCAGGCCACGGAGCAGGAACTGGTGGAAGAGCGGGACGCGGTCAAGCACCTGTTCCCGAACTGAAGTCGGTGTTCGGGCGGGTGACCGCCCATGGATGAAGTTCCCGGGGCTGGAGCCCTCCCACAAGGTGCATCAAGTGGGAGGGGCTCCAGCCCCGATGCATTTCTGCTGGACTCCATCTACCGCAGCACGTCGGGCCTACCCGACGCTGCCCCGGGTTTTGGCGGGAGCCGCCGGTGCTACCTCCAGCATCGGTGCCAGGAACCGCCCCGTGTGCGAGGCAGGGGCCGAAGCCACGGTCTCCGGTGTGCCTTCGGCCA
>SLMR01000214.1 GCA_007133445.1 Aquisalimonas sp.
GGATCTGTTCCGGCGCATCGGCATGCCGGAGCAGCGCCGCTTCGTGGACCACTACACCGCCGCCGGCCGGCTGGACATCGAGAACCTGGCGCGCTGGGACGCGGAGTCCAACAAGGGACGCATCTTTGGTGCGTGGACGCTCCTGGAGCATCCCCAACTCGGCGACGTTGAAGTGGGCGGCCCTGACCCGGTGATCGGCGTGTGGAATCCGCCGCCGGAAGTCCTTCCCGAACTGTGTGAGGACATGAGCAGCTACTGGTTGCGGGTGACCGCGCTGCTGCCGCGCCTGGTGATCGAGGAAATCCTGGTCACCCGCCTGGACGAACAACTGCTGGAGGTGAGCGTCACCGTGGCCAACCACGGTTACCTGGCCAGCAACGGCATCCCGTCCAGCCACGGGTTACCTTGGAACCACGGCGTCATGGCCGAACTGGACCCGCGCGATTGTCGGCTGGCCCACCCGGAGCGGGCTCGGCGCGAGTTGGGGCACCTGGCCGGCTGGGGGGATGGTGAGGGCAGCGGCGCACACATGCCCTGGTTCCAGCGCTCACGGGGTAACGGCCACCGCCAGCGGGTGACCTGGCTGGTCCACGGCGAGGGGACCCTGGAGCTGTCGGTGGGCAACCACCGGCTGGGCTGGCTGCAGCGCACGGTGGTGGCGCGCTGATTCAGCCGCGCTTACCCGCCGCGGTGCAGTCGACCACGGCCGTCTCGCCTGCGGCGTAGACCCGGTCGCCGCGGCCAGGGGCGATGCCGTACCCTCCGGTAAACGCGCCAAACGCGGGAAACACGCCCACGGCCGCCCCGAACCAGAACACCGGAAAACGCAGTCGGTCACCGGACGTGCGCACCGTGAACACCGGGTGCAGGTGGCCGGCCAGGACGTACCCTCCTGGGTCCGCGATGGGTTCATGGGCGAGCACGAAGGGGGCCATTACCTGCGCGTGGTCACACCACACCATGCCCGCATCGGCCATGGCCGATGCCCCATGGCGGTCGTGATTGCCCGCGACGACCTGCACGCCCACGTCCCGGTGGCGCTCCCGCCAGGCGGCCCATTCCTGCAGCCAGGGTTCGCGCCGGTCCGGCGCGGCGTGGAGAAAGTCCCCCAGCACCACCACCTCCCGCGCCCCGGTCAGCGTCAGCAGCCGGGACAGGCGCTCCAGGTCACCACCGGTCGTGCCCCTTGGGACAGCGACACCGCGGCGACGGAAGACGCCGGCCTTGCCGAAATGGGGGTCCGCCAGCAGCAGCGTCCGCCGCCGGGGCCAGTAGGCCGCGCGGCCGGGCCAGAGCTCCAGCTGCTCACCGGCCACGGTCACGCTAAGCGGCACGGTCTCCCTGGTGGGGGCAACGCTGTCAGTCATGAGGCGTATTGCGCTCCAGTTGACCCAGCATGCGCTCCAGCCGCGTCTGCCAGTCCTCGGAACTGACCCGGGACTGCACCCGACTTGCCCACAGGGGAAAGGCCAGGGGGGTGAGCCGTTGCGGCCGCGTAAGCACGATGGTCTGTCCCTCCAGCCGCTGCAATCGCGCCTTCAGCCGCGCCAACTCCAGTTGCCCTTCAAGGACCTCGCGCTCGGCCTGACGCAGCAGCGGATTGTCGGCATCATACCGCTGGAAGACGTCGAATATCAGGCCGCTGGACGCCTGCACCTGGCGGGTGGACTTGCCACGCCCGGGATAGCCCTCGAACACCAACCCCGCCACCCGAGCGATTTCGCGAAAGTGCCGACGGGCCATCTCGGCGGCGTTCAGGCTCGCACGCAGGTCCTCTTCCAGGTTGTCCGGCGACAGCACCCGCGCCAGCAGCGCCTCGTCCACCTCGGGCAGGCGCCGGGAGACGAGTTCGAAGCCGTAGTCGTTCATGGAGAAACCGAACGTGGCTTCCACGTCCCGGGTGAGCCGCCATGCCACCAGGGCGGACAACGCCTCGTGGGCGAGGCGCCCGGCAAAGGGATAGATGAACAGGTGCTGCCCTTCTCGGGAGCTGATCCGCTCCACCAGCAGCTCTTCCCGGGCAGGCAGATGCGATGTACTCCCCTGAGCGGCCAGGACCGGGCGTACCGCTGCCATTTCCGGTCCATCCCAGACATCCGCCCCGGCCTGCTCCAGACGCGCGGCTACACCGTCCGCCAGGCGGGTGGACAGGGGCATACGCCCGCCCATCCAGCGCGGCACTGCGCGGTTCTGGCCCCGAGCAGCACGCACGTAGGCGGTCATGTCACGAACCCGCACCAGCTCCAGGACGCGACCGCTGAACAGGAACTGCTCACCCGGCTTGAGGCGCGCCACGAAAGCCTCCTCCACGTACCCCACCAGCCCGCCGCGCTGGAACTTCACGCGCACCATGCCGTCGGCGGTGATGGTGCCCACGGCCATGCGGTGACGCCGAGCGATGGTGGCGTCGTTGACCCGGTAGATGCCATCGGCATTCCGAATCACGCGGCGGTACTGGGGATACGCCTTGAGCGTAGCGCCGCCGGTGGTGATGAAATCCAGAACCCACTGCCACTCTTCGTCGGTGAGCGCCGCATAGGCATGAGTTGCGCGGATCTCCTCCAGTTGCGCCTCAGCGGTAAAGCCCGGCCCCAGCGCCAGCGTGACCAGGTGCTGGGCCAGCACGTCCAGGCAGCGCCGGGGCGGCGACCGCGCCTCGATTGTGCCGGCCTCGGCGCCGTCCCGGGCGGCGGCGATCTCCACGAGTTCCAGGGCGTGGGTGGGCACGCACAGCACGGCGCTTTCGGCGCCCGGCTGATGACCGCTGCGGCCCGCACGCTGCAGCAGCCGGGCGATGCCCTTCGGGCTGCCCACCTGCAGGACCTGATCCACCGGTGAGAAATCCACGCCGAGATCCAGGCTGGAGGTGGCCACCACGCAGCGGATGCTGCCCTGGCGCAGCCAGGCCTCCACCTGATCCCGCAGGCTGCGATCCAGCGAGCCGTGATGCAGGGCGACCTGATCGAACCAGTCGGGCCGAGCCTGGAGCAGCGCCTGGTGCCAGAGCTCTGCCTGGGAGCGGGTGTTGGTGAACAGCAGGCTGGTGTCGGCCTCATCCAGCGCGGCGAGCACGTGCTCGACCAGGCGCGTTCCCAGATGGCCGGCCCAGGGGAAGCGTTCCATGGTCTCTGGGATGACGCTGTCGATGCGGGTACGCTTGGGCACCAAGCCCTGCACCAGCCGCCCTTTTCCGCCCGGCCCGAGCAGCACGTCCCGGGCCTGCTCGGTATTACCCAGGGTGGCCGACAGCCCCCAGGTCCGCAGCTGCGGACACAGGCTGCGCAGATGGGCAAGGCAGAGCTGCAGTTGTACACCCCGCTTGCTGCCCAGGAGTTCGTGCCACTCATCCACCACCACACAACGCAGATGCTGGAAGCGCTGGTGGGCATCGGTATAGCTCAGCAGCAGCGACAGGCTTTCCGGCGTCGTCACCAGGGCCGAGGGCAGTCGGCGGCGCTGACGGCTGCGGGTGGCGCTGGAGCTGTCGCCGGTGCGGGCCTCCAGCGTCCAGGGCAATGCCAGGTCAGCCAGGGTCTGTTGCAGGTTGGCAGTGGTATCACCGGCCAGGGCGCGCAGGGGCGTGACCCAGAGCACGGTCAGGGCCGGCGCGCCGTCACCGTCAGCCTCCAGCCACTCCATCACCGGCCCGAACCACGCCGCCAGGGTCTTGCCAGTGCCCGTTGGGGCATGAATCAGCCCGCTTTCGCCGCGCCGGAAGGCGGCCCAGGTCTCCCGCTGAAAGTCGAACGGCGCCCAGCCGCGCGCGGCAAACCAGTCTTCGATTGGCTGTTGGTGTGACATGACTGGCATTATGCCGGGTACAGGCCATCCCCGTTCACACGACATACAACGGAAACCCACCACGATGACCGAGGCCCGCTGGTTGCTGCCGCTCTGCGTCGCCCTGCTCTGGGCACCAGGGCCGTCCATGGCCGATGACCGGGCCGTCGCGCTGGAGGTCGACCGTCGCATGTACGCCGGGGTGGCCGGGTTCACGGCCCAGTCCCGCATCGGCGCCGATGGGCCCATCGGCAGCGGCGTCAACACTCTCAGCGACGGGGTGATGTTGCGCCTGGGCCGCACCGGCCGACCGGCCCGCTACGACGTGGAGATCGCCCGGACCAACTACGACGAGGCGCGGCTGGTGCTCGGCATGGCCTCGCTGGACTACCTGATCCCCGGCGGCGGCCTGTTCTCGGGCTTCGCCGGTCTGGTGGTGGGCTACGCTTCTGCAGACTGGAACGGCAGCGACCCGCTGGATAGCGGCGACACCTTCGACACCCGGGATCAACGGGATTCCGGACCGGTGATCGGCCTTCGCGGCGGCGGTCTGATTGAAGTCACCGACCTGGTGCAGGTGGAGATTGGCTACCGCTACCTTCACACCGAAATCAGCGGGCGCTTCGAATCCGATGACGCCAGCGGCAAGGCCCGCATCCGCAATGTACGCATGGTGCATGCGGGAGTGAATTTCCGATTCTAGTGTCTGAACGACACCAACGACCACGGCACAGGGGAACCGTCATGACGCGAACCGCAGTTGCAGCCATCGCCCTCGCGCTTCTCTCCTTCACGGCCACACCGGCGCTGGCGCAACCGGCAGAGGAGCCGTTTGTGGGGATCGGCCTGGGTGAGCACCGCCTGCATTTCGACAGTGATGACCGTGATCTGGTGGATGTGGGCCGGGAAGACGAGATCGGCGGCCACCTCCGGGTTGGCGCCATCCGGCCGGGGTACCGACTCTACGGTCAGTGGACGATCATCCGCCCCAGCGGCTATCTGGTGTCCTCGCTGACGGCGAACGTCGACGCGCTGTGGCCGGTGGCCCGGCGGGTGAGCCTGTTCGGCGGCGTGGGCGGCGGGGCCATTACCCTGAGCTGGGATGGTGACAACAGTTTCGACACCATGCCGGCTCTGACCCTGCAGGCCGGTGCCATCGTGGCGTTGACCCGGCACGTGGACGTGGAGCTGGGCGTGCGGCAGATGTTCACCCGGCTGCGCACCGAACCGCAGGGCAACGACACGGAAGTGGACGTGGACCTGGACCGGCTGAGCATCGCCACCGCGGGAGTCAACCTGCGTTTCTAGCCCTCACCCTCGGGCAGCAGTGCCCGCACGTCGGTGAGCGCGTCCGCCTCGGCGGCTGCAAGGTCGTGTCGCCAGCGGCTGATGCGGGGGAAGCGCAGGGCGACGCCGGACTTGTGCCGGCGGGACGGGGCGATGCCCTCGAATGCCAGTTCGAACACCTGCAACGGCTCCACCGCCCGCACCGGGCCGAACCGCTCGCGGGTGTGCTGACGGATCCATCGATCGAGCCGCTCGATCTCCTGCTGGTCCAGGCCGGAGTAGGCCTTGGCCACCGGCACCAGGTTCTCCCCGTCCCACACGCCGAAGGTGTAATCGGTGAACAGGCTGGAACGGCGCCCATGGCCGGGCTGGGCATAGAGCATGACGGCATCGATGGTGCGCGGCGCCAGCTTCCACTTCCACCAGTCGCCGCGGACCCGCCCCACACGGTAAGGGGAGCCGAGGCGCTTGAGCATGATGCCTTCGGTGGCCTGCTCCCGCGCACGTGCACGGAACTCGCCCAGAGCGTCCCAGTCACCGGCCGGCAGGGGGCGGGAGGTCGCGATAGGCCCCTCGACGTCCGTCAGCTCCCGCACCAGGCGCTCGCGCCGAACCTCCAGCGGGTGCCCGCGCCAGTCCTCGCCGTCAGCCTCCAGCAGATCGTAGGCCAGGAACAGCACCGGCGCGTCCCGCTGGATACGCGCCGACGGACGCAGCCGACCGATACGCTGCTGGAGCACGTTGAACGGCAACGGTGCACCATCCCGCCAGGCCAGAATCTCGCCGTCCAGGACCAGACCGTCGGGGAGTGTGGCGGCGGTCACCTCGATTTCCGGAAAGCGCCCGACCATCATGTCCTCACCGCGGGACCAGATGTAGCACTCGCCGCCGCGCCGCAGCAGCTGCCCGCGGATGCCGTCCCATTTCCACTCGGCCAGCCACCCGGGGCGATCGCCCAGGGACTCCGGCCCGCCTTCCAGGGGCGACGCCAGGAAGAAGGGATAGGGCCGGGAGCGGTCCTCCCCCTGCTCCTCCGGATCCAGCAGGGCGCGGAACGCCGCGGCGGACGGCTGCCACTGCCCCATGAGCCGGTGGGCGA
>SLMR01000388.1 GCA_007133445.1 Aquisalimonas sp.
CGGCGGCGTTGGTCTGGAGCCACTCGAAGGCCTCGGTGTCCGCGAAGTCCCGTGTCAGCGCGTTGTTGTCCGTGGTGTTGATGTCAATGGCGTCCCCCGTGTGGTGCTCACTGTAGCCGGGCGCGGCGCTCGTCTTCAGAACCTCGTCGATGGACTCGCCGTTGTCGATGCGGCCATGCAGGATGTCCATCTGGTGGTACACGCTCCGGTAAGTGGACACCGGGTAGAGTTCGATACCGTCCATACGCGCTGCAGCCTGCATGGCGAGCCAGGCTTCGGCGGCCTCGGGGGTCATGAAGAAAACACCCTGACCCGGATCGACGCCCGCCACCACCAGTGTCTCGGGCGGCACCTGCAGCGTCACATCGAACTGCCCGGCGTAGTCGTCAGGAATGCCCAGTTGCTGGTGGAACGCTTGAACCTTGGTCGTGAACGCGGCGTCCGGTTCCTGCAGCGCAGGTGAGTCGCAGTCGGCATTGGTGGTCGGCGCGACCACCGCCAGGGCGAGCGTGGGCAGCAGAAGCGTGCGCGTCATTGCCTGTCCGTATCCGGAGAAGTTGTGGGCGTTTTCGATCAAGCCGGCGAGATGCTAGCTCGCCGCTAAGCCTTTTGTCCGCAGGATGCGTCACAGGTTCAGTGGGCGGTGTCCCGGCCGGGTTCTCCTACCGCCAACGCACTGGGGAACCGGCGAATCCAGAAACTGGTTGCCGTGCCAATGACCAGGCCGACCGTGGAAAACAGAAAAGCCGAGCGGAAATCGCCGGTGGTCTCGATCAGCCAGCCCGCGATGGCGGGGCCGACGAACTGGCCCACGGCGAAGAACACGGTGGCATAGCTGAACGCGATGGGAATGTAACGCGGCGCCACCTGGTCCGTGCTGCTCGCCTGGATCAGGGCAAAGGTTCCGTTCACCGCTGAGCCCATGATCAGAAAGTGCAGGAAGAACATGAGCAGGTTCTGCTCCAGCAGCGGCAGAATGGTGGCCACGGTAACCAGCACCATAGCGGTGGTGAGGGCGTTGCCCCGGCCCCAGTGGTCCGAAAGCATACCCCACGCCGGCCCTGCAGCGATGGAGAGAAGCCCCATCATGGCCACCAGTTGGCCCGCGGTGCGCTCGGAGTACCCGGCTTCCACCACGAAGCTGACCATGAAGATGACCTGAATGATGTAGGTCAGCCCGATGAGCCCGTAGGTGGAGGCCACGATGAGCATGCGCGGGTGGCGGTAGATGAGCCATTTGTCCGCCGAGGGTGGCGACTCGTCTGTGGCCACCCGGGCACTGGGCGGGTCGCGCACGATCGCGAGCACCATGACCGCCACGGCGACCCCCATGACCGCAAAGATCCCCCAGCCCAGACGCCAGCCGGTGTCGCCGAACTGACTGTCGAGCCACGGCACCAGAAAGCCGATCAGGAGGCTCCCGGCGCCGATGCCGGCGGACATGCAGCCGATGACCAGGCCGCGTTTATCCGGGAACCAGGCGGCCAGCAGTGACACCATGGGCGCGAAGCTGAATGCCGTGCCGAACCCCAGCAGGGCCTTCAGGAACAGTAGCGCTGGATAGCTGGAGGCCACGCTGATCCCGGCGAAACCGATGGTCACCGTGACCAGGCCGAACACCACCGCGCGCCGCGCTCCCCAGCGCGCCGCCGCGGCGCCGCCTGCGAGGACGAACAGCAGGTAGCCGAGTGCAGTGACGGTGCCGAGGGTGCCCGCCTGCTGGTACGTCAGCCCCAGGTCGGCGCGCATCGGTGGCAACAGGACCCCGAACGCCAGCCGGGCGAACACGATCACCACCAGCGCGGTGAACGTACCGCAAAGCACCGTGAGAATGATGTTGGGGCGGGCGCTGCTCGCAGTCATGCCAGGACGCTCGAGAGTTCGGCCGGTGTGGTATCGCCACGCATGGTACATTCAATCGGCAAACCCGAAAGGTGGCGGTCAGCCAGTCCCTGCCGCCGGCTCAGGACACCAGGGGATGACAGCATCATGGCATCAGCAACCTTCGTTCTCCTGCACGGTGCCTGGCACGGTGGCTGGTGCTGGCAACGGGTCGCCGAGCCCCTGGCCGCCGCGGGTCACCGGGTGTACACGCCCACCCAGACCGGCCTCGGCGAGCGGGCGTACCTGCTGTCCCCGGAGATTACGCTGGAGACGTTCATCCGTGACCTCCTCGAGGTGCTGGAGGGGGAGGACCTGCAGGATGTCATCCTCGTGGGCCACAGTTTCGGTGGGTTGGTGATCACCGGTGCCGCGGACCGGGTTCCCGAGCGTATCCGCCATCTCGTCTATCTTGATGCGCTGGTGCTGGAAAGTGGTCAGACCCCGTTCTCGATGGTGCCACCGGACGTTGCCCAAGCCCGACGGGCGCTGGCCCGGGAGTCGTCCGGCGGTCTGTCCATTCCGCCGCCGTCGGCCGACGCGTTCGGCATCACCGACCCGGACGACGCTGCGTGGGTGGAGGCGAAGTGTACACCGCATCCCCTGGCTACCTACGAGGATTGCCTGCGCCTCCGCGGGCCGGTGGGCAACGGGCTGCCGGCGACCTACGTTGCGGTGAGCCCGGACTACCCGCCATTCTCCCGTTGTCGCGAGTTTGCCCGCCGGCAGCCTGGCTGGGAGTACCGCGTTATCGACGCAGGTCACGACGCCATGGTGACCTCGCCCTCGGCGGTCACGGACCTGTTGCTGGAGATCCAGCGTCGCTATCAGCCCTGACCCGGGCGTTCGGGCGGCGTCCTTGTTGCACTGCCTTCGTTGCACCACGGCGTCAGATCAGCTTGACGGCGGTTTCCGTCAACGGCCGGGCCATGGCGCCGTACTCGAACGCCTTGTCGCTGGAGGCGTTGCCGTCCAGGGCCCGCTTCTGAATACCCTGGAGAATGGCGGCGAGACGGAAATAGTTGAAGACGATGTAGAAATTCCAGTCGGGGATGCCGTCGATACCGGTCAGTCGGCAGTACTCGGCCACGTATTCCTCTTCCGTGGGAATGCCCAGGGCCTTGCGGTCCAGATCTCCGAGGCCGGGAATGGCCGCGTCCTGCGGGAGTCGCAGCTGCATGCACTGGTAGGAGAGATCACCCCAGGGATGCCCCAGGGTGGAGAGTTCCCAGTCCAGGACAGCCAGGATGTCCGGCGTGTCCGGGTGAACGATCAGGTTGTCGATGCGGTAATCGCCGTGAATGAGCGCCACCTGCCCGTCATCCTCCGGCATGTTCTGCTCCAGCCACTCGATGAGCTGATCCATGGCAGGGTTCTTCTCGGTTTCCGAGGCGTAGTACTGCTTGCTCCAGCGATTGAGCTGGCGGGCGAAGTAGTTGCCCGGTTTGCCGAAATCGCTCAGGCCGACGGCATCGACATCGACACTGTGGATCGCGGCAAGAACGGCCGCCATGTTGTTGTAGATGGCCGTGCGTTCACCGGGGCTGGATTCGGGCAGGGCGCCGTTCCAGTGGATGCGCCCCTCCACGTACTCCATGACGTAGAACATCGAGCCAATGACGGATTCGTCCTCGCACAGCAGGAACATCCGCGGCACCGGTACCGGCGTGTCCTGCAGCGCGCGCATGACACGGAACTCCCGGTCCACCGCATGGGCGGACTTGAGCAACTCTCCGGGCGGCTTGCGACGCAGCACGTAGCGCCGATTGTCCGTGGTGAGGAGGAACGTGGGATTGGACTGACCGCCGGAGAACTTGCGGCAGTCGTGGATGGCGCCGAAGTCGGGAATCTGCTGCGACAGGTAGGCCTGTAGCGTGGGCAGGTCCAGTTGGTCCACGGATTCGCTCATGGTCGGGCTCCTCAGGCGGTGTATTGGCCGATGATCTGCTTGCCCAGCGCCATCATGTGGACCTGGTCCGGGCCGTCGGCCATGCGGCACCAGCGTGCGTAGTTGTAGGCTTCAGCCATGAAGTAGTCAGCGGTAAAGCCGCCCGCACCGTGCATCTGAATGGCCATGTCCAGTACCTCGGAGGTGAGCTGCGGCACCATGATCTTGGCCATGGCGATGAGATCCCGTGCTTCCTTGGTGCCCTCGGCGTCCATCTTGGCTGCGGCCCGTAGCGTGAGCAACCGCGCCATTTCCACCTTGGAGGCCATCACCGCGATGGACTCGCGCACCGAACCCTGCTGGCTCAGCTTGCGACCGAATGCTTCGCGTTCCTCGACCCGCCGGCAGGCGAACTCCAGGCCGCGCTGGGCCGCGCCGATGAGGCGCATGCAGTGGTGGATGCGGCCCGGCCCGAGCCGGCCCTGGGCCACTTCGAAGCCGCGCCCTTCGCCGAGCAGCAGGTTCTCCTTCGGCACGCGCACGTCGTTGAAGATCACTTCCGCGTGACCGCCGGGCTCCTCGAAGTAACCGAATGTGCTCAAGGGCCGCACGATTTCCAGCCCCGGGGCCTCCCGCGGGACCAGGATCTGGGTCTGCTGCAGATGGCGATTGGGGTTGTCGGGGTCGGACTTGCCCATGACGATGAAGATCGCGCAGCGCTCGTGCATCGCGTTGGTGATGAACCATTTGCGGCCGTTGATCACGTACTCGTCACCGTCGCGGGTGATGGACGTCTCCACGTTGGTGGCGTCGCTGGAGGCCACCGCCGGCTCCGTCATGGCAAAGGCGGAGCGGATCTCTCCGGCGAGCAGGGGCGTCAGCCACTGCTGTTGCTGTTCCGGCGTGCCGTACTTCATCAGGACTTCCATGTTGCCGGTATCCGGGGCGTTGCAGTTGAACACCTCGGCAGCCCAGAACACCCGGCCCATGATCTCCGCCAGCGGGGCGTATTCCAGATTGCTCAGCCCCGGGCCGAAGCGTTCGTCCGGCATGAACAGGTTCCACAGGCCCTGTTCGCGGGCCTTGGCCTTCAGGTCTTCCAGAACCGGCGGGGATTTCCAGCGCTCCTGCTGCACCTGGTCGCTGAAGGTGTGTTCGGCCGGGTAGACGTGCTCTTCCATGAACCCGGTCAGCCGTTGTTGCAGATCACGCACGTGGGGTGGGTGTTGGAAATCCATGCAAGTCTCCTCCAGACGTCTGGTCCGTTATTGGTTATGCCAATGGTTCCCGGGTGGCAGCAGCAAGCCCCACAAATCTGTTGACACGCCGAGCCCAGCCGGTAGCTTGGTAACAGCGTTTTACTCAACACCAAAGCCAACACAAGCTCAAGAACAGATTGCGCTGACTGGTGGGCGCTCGCTGGAGGAGACCATGTTCCTGCTATCCTGGGTGGATCGTATCAATGCCACCATCGGGAAGATAATCAGTTTCCTGATCTGGATCGGCATGGCGATCATCGTCTACGAGGTGATCGCCCGCTACGTGTTCAATTACCCCTCCGTCTGGGCGCCCGGGTACACCCAGCGGGTGTTCGCAGCCTACTTCGTGCTGATCGGGGCGTTCACGCTGATCCAGGGTGGCCATGTCCGGGTGGATCTCCTGCTCAATACCCGGTCACCCCGCTGGAACGCGTTTGCCGACCTGCTCAACTGCTCCGTGCTCCTGATCTGGGGCCTGGCGTTGTCCTATGAAGCGTGGCCCTATTTCTACGACGCCTGGGAGTGGGGAGATACCGACGACAGTGCCCTTGGTCATCCCATGTGGCCGGTCATGTTCGCCCTCTTGATGGGGGTGGTGATGATTACCGTGCAGGCAGTGGTGGAGATTCTCCGCTCGCTGATCCTCATGATCCGACCTGATCTCGATACCAAGCGAAGGGGCGTTGTCGTATGAGTCCGGAACTCCTGACGATCGGCATGTTCGGGTCGCTGCTGATCCTGATCATGCTGGGTGTGTCCCTGTCGTTCGCCCTGGGCGGCGTGGCCGTCGTCTTCATCCTGATCATGGAAGGTACGGGCGGGCTGTTCCCGATGATATCCGCCGTGTTCGGCACCATGTGGTCGGTACTGCTGGCGGCCATTCCGTTGTTCGTGTTCATGGGGGTGGCGCTAGGCCGTTCGCAGATCTCGGCGGACCTCTACCGAGCGTTCTATCTCTGGTCAGGGCGGGTCAACGGTGGTCTCCTGCTTGGCACTACCGGCTTTGCGTCCGTGCTTTCGGCGATGACGGGGAGCTGCGCCGCTTCCACACTCACCACCGGCATGGTTGGCATGCCGTCCATGGAACGCCACGGCTACGAACGCTCCTACGTGCTTGGCACCATCGGCGCTGC
>SLMR01000346.1 GCA_007133445.1 Aquisalimonas sp.
AATCCAGGCACGAGAATCGACGAATCCATGTCCCGACCAGACGTCGCAGCGGTCAAGACCTATCTGCTCGATCTGCAGGACCGCCTCACCAGCGCTCTGGAGACCGAGGACGGAAGCGCGCGCTTCCGCGAGGACCTCTGGGAGCGGCCGGAGGGTGGCGGCGGGCGCTCGCGGGTGCTTCACGGCGGGGCTGTGTTCGAGCAGGCCGGTATCGGCTTTTCCCACGTCCATGGCGCGAGTCTGCCGGCAGCGGCCTCGGAGCGGCGGCCGGAGCTGGCGGGCCGTAGCTTCCAGGCGCTGGGGGTGTCCCTGATCACCCACCCGGTCAACCCCTACGTACCCACCAGCCACGCCAATGTGCGCTTTTTCATCGCGGAGCGGCCGGACGCAGCCCCCGTGTGGTGGTTTGGCGGCGGCTTCGATCTCACACCCCACTACGGCTTCGAGGACGACTGCCGCCACTGGCACGCCAAGGCCAAGGCTGCCTGTGAGCCGTTCGGCGCGAATGTCTATGCGCGCTACAAGCAGTGGTGCGACCAGTACTTCCATCTGCCGCACCGCAACGAACAGCGCGGCATCGGTGGCCTGTTCTTCGACGACCTGGATGCCTGGGGTTTCGACCGCTGCTTCGCCTTCATGCGCTCGGTGGGTGATCACTTCCTGCCCGCCTATCAACCGATCGTGCGCAAGCGCCGCAACAGTGACTACGGCGAGCGCGAGCGGCGCTTCCAGCTCTACCGCCGGGGGCGCTACGTGGAGTTCAATCTGCTGTTCGACCGCGGCACCAAGTTCGGCATCGAGTCCGGGGGGCGCACCGAATCCATTCTCATGTCCCTGCCCCCCATGGCGCGCTGGGAATACGGGTTCGAGCCCGAGCCCGGGTCTCCCGAAGAAGCCCTGACCTGCGAGTTTCTGACGCCACGAGAGTGGTTGGACGACGCCTGAGGACAAGTCGTCTGCCGGGAAAAGGCGCAGACTTCCGTGCAATACCATTGCATGCGCGGGAGTGTCGTTATGACGGCCGTGATTACCCCTCTGCACCGGGTCGAGCTGGCGCTGGTGATTCGCCACCTCATCGGTGACCCGAACTCCGCCCTGGACAGAGTCGGCAGCCGTCACCGCAGAATGGTGATGCTGTACTGCGCAGGCTGGGCTGCCGGCACGGCCTTTGCCGGCATCATCAAGGACACGGGGGGCAGCCCTGAGGCCCTCCCTCTCGGGCGCGAGGCTTCGAGGCTCGGTTCCGACATCTGGCGCAGCGTGCGCCTGCGCGCCCGTCGCGCCGCACCGACCGCCGTATGGCACCATCCCTTCCCGCTGGAAACTGCAGCGGACTATGCCACCCAGCACGAGGCCCTGGCAGCCCATCTCCGGGAGCATGCCGCGAGAGCGGGCTGGGCACCGGACTGCGCTGCCATGGACGATGGCAACCAACGCGCTCCCACTGCCGCCGCTGGCGTAGAACTGCCCGACACCGTGCCGGACTGGACACCCCCCCGATGGAGCCCGGACCCCGACGAACCACCGCGCCACATCCGCGTTTTCCCCGGCGAACTGAGTCATCGCGGCGAACGCTACCGCGTCTCCGAGCGCACTTCCGTGGACTCTCTCGACGGGCGCCTCCTCATGGCGTTCCGGCGCGCGGATGGGGCAGAACTCTGGCTGAACGAGAGCGGACGCATCGTTGCTTCCGGCAGGGATGGTCGGTTGCGCGAATCCTCGCCCTAGCACCCGGCACGCTAAGCGCTGGCATATGTATAGATGTTGTAATAGACTTTGAGATGGTTTGGTGATGTTGACTCAGGTCAAGGAAGAGCGCAATCGGACCCGTTGAGGGTTATGGGTTCCGGACGTGTCAGGTAGGATCAGAGGCATCGCCTGAACACCCTGTAAGCAAGCTAAGAGGAAACATCATGACTGAGCCAACCGACAACGGTCGCCGCAAGTTCCTCAAGACCGGTGCCATGGCCGTGGCAGCTCTGCCGCTGGCGACCCTGATTCACCAGGGCAAGGTGCAGGCCATGCCCAGGGCCGAAGATGGTCACGCGCTGGATTACGTGAACGACGGTGCGGACTCCGATCACCCGGATTTCGAAGAAGATCAGCGCTGCGACAACTGCACCTTCTGGGCCGGCGAGGAAGAAAACGGCTGGGGCGGTTGCCACCACCCTGAATTTGCCGACGTGCTGGTGAAGGACAAGGGATGGTGCAGCGCCTGGGCGGGCTGATCGTCCCGCACGACCTGTGACGACCAACAGCCCCCGCGTGGGGCTGTTGTGTTTATGGTGCAGACGCTGTGTATCATTGGTGAGCCGCCTTCCCTGCATCGCCGAGGATGCCCACCATGCGCTTGCACCACCTCCTGCCCCTTCTGCTCGCCCTGTCCCTGACCGCATGTGCAGGCCTGGAGCTGCCGCGGGATCTCTCGTTCGGCCGCGACGACAACGGTGACAGTGACCGCGGCGCGGAAGCCATCCGGGAAGCGCTGCGTGTGGGCACCGAGCGCACGGTGGATCGCACAGGGCGGGACGATGGCTATCTTGGCAACGCCCTGATCCGTATCGGCCTGCCCGAGGAGTTCCAGACGGCCGGCGACCGACTGCGCAGTATCGGGCTGGGCGGCCAGGTGGATGACCTGGAACGGAGGATGAACCGGGCCGCCGAGGCCGCGGCCACCGAGGCCGCTCCGATCGTTGCCAGCGCCATCCGCGACATGCAGCCATCGGACGTCTATGCCGTGATCCGCGGCGAGGACGACGCCGCCACCCGCTATCTCCGCGACCGCTCCGAGGAGACCCTGCGGGAACGCTACGAGCCGGTAGTCCGGGAGCACATGGCAGAGACGGGTGTGTATCGCGTCTACCAGCCGCTACGGGAGAGCTACAACCGCCTCCCGGGCGTGCCGGAGCTGGAACTGGACCTGGACCGCTACGTCACCGACCGGGCACTGGACGGACTCTTCACCGTGCTCGCCGAGGAAGAGGGGCGCATCCGCGAGGATCCCGCCGCCCGCACCACCGAACTGCTGCGCGAGTATTTCGGTCGCAACGATTCCTGACCCACACCCGCTCCGGAGGGACCCATGCGCCACGTCAGCGGCATCTTTCTCAAGGGCCTGGCCGCCATCCTGCCGGTGTTCGTCACCGTCTACCTGATCGTCTGGATCGCCCGCACCGCGGAGAACGTGCTGGGCGGCATCATCCGGTTCATCCTCCCGGAAAGCCTGTATGTCCCGGGTATCGGACTGCTGCTCGGCGTGGGACTGGTCTTCGCGGTCGGCGTCCTGCTGCAGGCCTACCTGATCCGGCGCCTGTTCGGCTGGGGCGAAGCCCTGGTCCAGCGCATCCCGCTGATCAAGACCATCTACTCCGCCGTGCAGGACCTCATGGGATTCATCGCCCGGGGCAACCAGCAGCAGGCATCGCAGGTGGTGCTGGTGCGTGTCTCCCTGGGCGACACGTCGGCCCGACTCATGGGGCTTGTGACCCGGGAGGACTGGGACGGCCTGCCGGACGCCATGGGCGGCGACGACGAGGTTGCGGTGTACCTGCCCATGAGCTACCAGGTGGGCGGTTACACCCTGATTCTGCAGAGGAAACACCTGGAGCCGGTGGACATGGGCATTGATGAGGCCATGCGCTTCGCGCTCACCGCCGGCATGTCCACCCAGGGAAACCGTGGCGCAATGCAACATACGGACCCGGAATAAATCCTTGTCCCACAAAGGCAAAATGGGCTGTAGCCAGCGCCGCGACGGGCTTCTATGATGAAAACGGAAGAGGAGAACCGCGTGCCAAACGGGGCACCACGAAAAAGCCACGCCTGAGATTGCCAAGCACCTCTTTGCCCACAAGGCGCGGGGAAGACTGCCGCCGCAACGGTGGCCGGCGGTTCGCTTCGGTGACGACGGGCACGACAACGAGGCAGGTCCATGGCTGAAAGACCGGATGATATCGACCCCCAGGAGACAGGCGAGTGGCTGGAAGCCCTGGAAGCGGTCATCGAGATGGAGGGGCCCGAACGCGCCCACTTCCTGATCGAGACGCTGGTAGACAAGGCCCGACGCCGCGGAGGCTATATCCCGTTCAAGGCCACGACGGCCTACCTCAACACCATCCCCCCCCACATGGAGCAGCGCTCGCCGGGTGACCATGCCCTGGAGTGGCGGATCCGTTCCATCATCCGCTGGAACGCCATGGCCATGGTGCTCCAGGGGAACGAGGCACGCCCCGGCGTTGGCGGCCACATCGCCAGCTTCGCCTCCAGTGCCACCCTCTATGACGTGGGCTTCAACCATTTCTGGCATGCACCCAGCGAGGAGCATGGCGGTGACATGGTCTTTATCCAGGGGCACTCGTCCCCCGGCGTCTATGCCCGCTCTTACCTGGAAGGCCGGCTGGACGAGGAGCACCTGCGCGGTTTCCGCCAGGATGTGGGCGGCAAGGGCGTCACCAGTTACCCGCACCCTTGGCTGATGCCGGACTACTGGCAGTTCCCCACCGTCTCCATGGGTCTGGGGCCGATCATGGCCATCTACCAGGCGCGCTTCATGAAGTACCTGCACGACCGCGGCATCATCGACATGGGCAACCGCAAGGTGTGGGCCTTCATGGGCGACGGCGAGATGGACGAGCCGGAATCCCTGGGCGCCATCGACGTGGCCGCCCGGGAAGGGCTGGACAACCTGGTGTTCGTGGTCAACTGCAACCTGCAGCGCCTGGACGGCCCGGTGCGGGGCAACGGCAAGATCATCCAGGAGCTGGAAGGCGAGTTCCGCGGCACCGGCTGGAACGTGCTCAAGGTGATCTGGGGCTCCTACTGGGACCCGCTCATCGCCAAGGACGACAAGGGCCTGCTGCTCAAGCGCATGGAAGAGGCGGTCGACGGCGAGTACCAGAACTTCAAGGCCAAGGGCGGGGCGTATACCCGCGAGCACTTCTTCGGCAAGTATCCGGAGCTGAAGGAGATGGTCTCGAACATGTCCGACGAGGACATCCGCCGGCTGAACCGTGGCGGGCACGACCCGCACAAGGTCTACGCCGCCTACCACGCCGCGCAGAACCACAAGGGCCAGCCCACGGTCATCCTGGCGAAGACCGTCAAGGGGTACGGCATGGGCCAGTCCGGCGAGGGCCAGAACATCGCCCACCAGCAGAAGAAGATGGGGCTGCAGGCACTCAAGGACTATCGGGACCGCTTCGAGATCCCGATCCCCGACGAGGAGTTGGAGAAGGCGCCCTTCTACAAGCCGGCCGACGACAGCCCGGAGATGAAGTATCTCCATGAACGGCGCAAGGCACTGGGCGGTTACCTGCCCTTCCGCCGCACCGACGCGCCCGCGCTGGAGGTTCCTGAGCTCTCCGCCTTCGACCTGCTGCTGAAGGACTCCGGCGAGCGGGAGATGTCCACCACCATGGCGTTCGTGCGGCTGCTGTCCATCCTCATCCGGGACAAGAAGCTGGCGAAGCACATCGTGCCCATCGTCCCGGACGAGGCGCGTACCTTCGGCATGGAGGGCCTGTTCCGGCAGATGGGCATCTACTCCTCCGTGGGCCAGCTATACGAGCCCGAAGACTCGGACCAGCTGATGCTCTACAAGGAGAGCAAGAACGGCCAGATCCTGCAGGAGGGAATCAACGAGGCCGGCGCCTTCAGCTCCTGGATCGCCGCCGGCACGGCGTACACCAACCACGGCGTACACATGGTGCCGTTCTACGCCTACTACTCCATGTTCGGCTTCCAACGCATCGGCGATCTCGCCTGGGCGGCCGGCGACATGCAGGCGCGCGGCTTCCTCATGGGCGGCACGGCCGGGCGCACGACGCTGAACGGCGAGGGTCTGCAGCACCAGGACGGCCACAGCCTGCTGCTGAGCTCCACCATTCCCAACTGCGTGTCCTACGATCCCACCTTCCCCTACGAGATGGCGGTGGTCATCCAGGACGGGCTGCGGCGGATGTACCAGGAGGGCGAGAACGTCTTCTACTACATCACCAGGAGGAACGAGAACTACCCGCAGCCCGACATGCCCAAGGGCGCCGAGGAAGGCATCCGCAAGGGGATGTACCTGTTCCGGGAAGGCGGCAAGGGCAAAAACAAAGTGCAGCTGATGGGGGCGGGCACCATTTTCCGCGAGGTGATCGCCGCCGCCGACCT
>SLMR01000334.1 GCA_007133445.1 Aquisalimonas sp.
CGCCGATGATCCGCAGTTCGTTACGGGCCCTGGCTGCCATGGGCGGCGACTGTAGCGGGATTACTCGCTGCCTTCCAGCTCGTCCTCGTCGGCTTCTTCGCCGTCCTCGTCCTTCGGGCCGACGATGACAGTGACGAAGTCGTCGGGCTGCAGGCGCCGCTGCAGTGCGTCTTTGACGGTGTCTGCATCCAGCGCCTCAATATGGCCCGGGAACTGGTCCAGGTAATCCAGCGGCAGGTCGTGGAAGCCGATCAGCGCCACGTAGCCGAGAATGTTGCGATTGCCGGCCAGTTGTAGCGGGAAGCTGCCGGTGATGTTGCGCACCGAGCGCTGCAGTTCATCCTCGCCCGGCCCGTTGTCGCGCAGGTCGTTGACACTGGCGCGCAGTACCTCCAGCGCCTCCGGCGTGCGGTCGGTGCGGATCTGGGTGCTGATCAGGAACGGGCCGGCCTGCTTCATGGGCGAGAAACGGCTGCCGACGCTGTAGGACAGGCCCCGCTCTTCGCGCATCTCTTCCGCGAGCCGGCTTACCAGGCCGCTGCCACCGAGAATATGGTTGCCGGTGTAGAGTGCGAAGTGGTCGTCATCGCCGCGCGGGTAGCCCAGCTGGCCCATGAGGACATGGCTCTGGTTGGTGCCGAAGGGGATATGAATCACCTCACCCGCCTTGTCGGTGGGTTCCGGCTCCGGGATCGGATCCGGCGCCGAGCCGCTGTGCAGGCTGTCGCCAAGGTGATTGGCCACGGCCTCCGCCTCCTGGCGGCTGAGGTCGCCGACAATCGCCAGCGACGCGTTCTCGCGCACGTAGTAGCGGTCGAAGAAACCGGTGACGTCGTCCCGTGTCAGCGCCTCCAGGCTGTCCTCGGTGCCGCCGGTTCGCTTGGCGTAGGGGTGGTCCCCGTAGATCGCCTCCCAGAAGGCCTCCCGCGCCAGGGAGCCCGGGTCCTGCCGGCTGTTGCGCAGGCTCACCAGCATGCGCCGACGCTCACGGTCCACCGCGTCCTCGGGGAAATCGGGCTGGCTCAGCACCAGTGTCAGCGCCTCCACGGCGCTGCTGAGGGTCTCAGGGTCGTTGAGGCTGCGCAGGCTGACGCTGGCCGAGTCGCGGCCGCTGTCGGTGGAAAAACGGGCGCCCCGGTCCTCGAAACGGCGGGCCAGTTCACTGGTGTCCAGACCGGCAGCACCCTCGCTGAGCAGGTTGCTGGTCAGCGCCGCCAGGCCGGGTTTGTCGCCGTCGCGGGCGGAGCCGGCGTCGAAGGTCAGGCGCATGTCCACCATGGGCAGGGTGGAGCTCTGTACGAAGTAGACGTCCAGGCCGTCCTCGGAGGTCCAGTGCTGGATGTGGGGGCCGGCCTGCACGGGCGCGGCAACGGTGGCAGCCGCCATGGCCAGCAGCGGCAGCAGGGAGCGGCGCAGAGAGTAACGGATGGCGTGCATGTCGGCTCCTCAGTATTCGGTGGGGGCGTCGCCGGCGCCGGGCGTCATGCCGGGCATGGAGGGGGCGGCGTCATCGTCCTCGTCGCGCAACAGGTGGGCGACGGTCAGCCGCTTGTCCTGCAGATAGCGCTGGGCAACGTCCTGAACATCGTCACGCGTGACTGCCTCCAGGCGTTCCTCGAAGGCCTCCATGGCCTCGTAGCCGATGCCCGTGGTCTCCAGGAGGCCGATCTCCATGGCCTGCCCCGACAGGGAATCCAGGCGATAGACGTAGTCGGCCCGGAGCTGCACCTTGGCGCGTTGCAGTTCTTCCTCGGTGATGCCGTCGTCGCGCACCCTGGCAATCTGCTCGCGCAGGGCCTGCTCCAGCTCGTCCAGTTCCACGTCGCCGGTGGGGCGCGCCTGCAGGAGGAAATGGGTGTCCAGGCGGGCAATGCTCTGGTACCCGGCACCGACGCCGGCGGCAAGCTCCTGGCCGCGGACCAGCTCCGTGGGCAGCCGCGCGCTGCGGCCGCCGTCCAGCACCTGGCTGAGCACGCTGAGCGCGTAGGCCGTGCCGGGCTCCTCGGCGGTGGCCAGGGACGGAACGTGGTAGCCCATCATCAGGTAGGGGTTGGCGTTCTCGTGGTGCACGGTGAGGCGGCGCTCGCCCAGCGGTTCCACCTCCTCGCGTTCCTTGATGTCCGGCGCCTCGCGCGGTTCGAGCGACCCGAAGTGCTTGTCGGCAAGCTCGTACACTTCGTCCGGATCGACATCGCCGACGACCACCAGAATGGCGTTGTTGACGCCGTACCAGTCCTGGTAGAAGGCCTCGATATCGTCCAGCGTGAGCTGCTCGATGTCGCGCTGCCAGCCGATGATGGGCTGACGATAGGGGCTATGGTGCCAGGCTACCGCATTGAAGCGTTCGCGCAGCACGCCGATCGGATTGTCGTCGACGCGCAGTCGGCGCTCCTCCTTGACCACTTCCAGTTCCCGGTCGAACTCGTCCTGGTCGAAGATGATGTTCTCCAGGCGGTCGGCTTCCAGCTCCAGGGCAATCTCCAGGCGGTCCGCGCCCAGTTCCTCGTAGTAGCCGGTGAAGTCGCGCCCGGTGAACGCGTTCAGGCGGCCGCCTTCCTCGGAGATGGTGCGCGAGAACGTGCCGGTCTCGCGGTTCTCCGTACCCTTGAACATCATGTGTTCCAGGGCGTGCGCCACACCGGTGGTGCCCGGCTGCTCGTGACTCGAGCCCACCGGGAACCAGACCTGGTTGATGACGACGGGGGCACGCTCGTCGGGTTTGACGATCACCTTCATGCCGTTGTCCAGCTCGAAACTGTGGATATCCGGTGCGGCGGCGGTGGCAGTGCCGGCGTAGAGTGCAGCCCCGGCGAGCAGGGCGAGGCAGGATCGGATCATGGTCACTGTCGCTCGTTGGTGTTCGTTGTCCAAGGCCTACACGTGATGAGTCGGCCGCGTCGGCAGTGGTAGGGTCAAGCTTCACGCTGCAGCGTTGGTGCCGAGCAGCCGCTGCGCGCACAATGGTAAGTTATCCGCCGGGAGCGGATCACGCCAACCACTCACCAGGGAGTGACCACCACAACCATGTTCGGGTTCAGAAAGAACAAGCAGGGCGAGGCGGCGCGCCCCGGCGAGGAAGCCGCCGACGGCGGCAAGCCGGGCCTGTTCGGCCGCCTGCGCGAGCGCCTGGGCAAGACCCGCTCGGGGCTTACCGAGGGCCTGGCGAATGCGTTCCTGGGCCGCAAGACCATCGATGACGACCTGCTGGAGGAGCTGGAGACGCGGCTGCTCATGGCGGACGTGGGTGTGGAGGCCACCACCCGCATCATCGAGCGCATGACCGAGCGCGTGCGGCGGAAGGAACTGCACGACATCGAGGCCCTCATGCGCGCGCTGCGGGCGGACATGATCGATCTGCTGACCCCCTGCGAGGCGCCCCTGGTCCCGGAACACGAGGGTGGCCCGTTCGTGCTGCTCACCGTGGGCGTCAACGGCGCAGGCAAGACCACCACCATCGGCAAGCTGGCCAGTCGCTACCGTGGGGAGGGGCGTTCGGTGCTGCTGGCCGCCGGCGATACCTTCCGGGCGGCGGCGGTGGAGCAGCTCCAGCAATGGGGCGAGCGCACCGGCATCCCGGTGATCGCCCAGCACACCGGGGCGGACTCGGCGTCGGTGATCTACGACGCCCACCAGGCCGCCCAGGCCCGTGGCGTGGACGTCCTGATCGCGGACACCGCCGGGCGGCTGCACACCCAGGGCAATCTCATGGAAGAGCTGCGCAAGGTCCGCCGGGTGCTCGGGCGCCTGGACGACACCGCGCCCCACGAGGTGCTGCTGGTGCTGGACGCCAGCACCGGCCAGAACGCGCTCTCCCAGGCGCAGCACTTCCACGACGCGGTGGGGGTGTCCGGGATCATCCTCACCAAGCTGGACGGTACGGCCAAGGGCGGCGTCATCTTCGCCATTGCCCAGCGGTTGGGGCTGCCCATTCGCTACATCGGCGTGGGGGAGCGCCCCGAGGACTTGCGCCCGTTCCAGGCCGAGGAATTCGTCGACGCCCTGCTGGGGGAGGCGCTGGAGCAGTGATGCAGCCAGGGATGGTGCGTTCTTGATCGAGTTCGACGGCGTCGGCAAGCAGTACCCGGGCGGCTACGAGGCGCTCAGCGGGCTGTCGTTCCGGGTCGACCAGGGCGAGCTGGTGTTCCTCACCGGCCACTCGGGCGCGGGCAAGAGCACCCTGCTGAAGCTGATTCCGGTGCTGGAGCGCCCCAGCCGCGGCCAGATCGTGCTCAACGGGATCAGTCTCAATCGCCTCTCCCGGCGCCGCATTCCCTTCCTGCGCCGTCGGGTGGGAATGATCTTCCAGGATCACCGCCTGCTGTACGATCGCACCGTGTTCGAGAACGTGGCTCTGCCCCTGGTCATCGCCGGGGTGCCGCACCGTGATCTGGGGCGCCGGGTGCGGGCGGCGCTGGACAAGGTGGGCCTGCTGCATCGGGAGAGCGCCTATCCCATCACTCTCTCCGGCGGCGAGCAGCAGCGGGTGGGCATCGCCCGGGCGGTGGTGACGCGGCCACCCATCCTGCTGGCGGACGAGCCTACCGGGAATCTCGATCCGGAACTCTCCGAGGAGATCATGGGCCTGTTCGAGGCGTTCAACCGGGTCGGCGTGACCGTGCTCATCGCCAGCCACGATCTGGGCTTGATCCGTCGCCTCGGACACCGCTACCTGAGCCTGGCCGATGGGCGGCTGGTGGGCGACACCGGGGGCGGAGGCTGAGCCATGGCGGCGCCGAAACGAAAACAGCGCGGCGGCAGCAGTCTGCGGACACGCCTGGCGGTGTGGGCCGGCGACCACGGCCGTGCCGCCGTGGGCTCCCTGGGCCGGCTGGCGCGCAGCCGGGTCGCCAGTGTGATGACCGCCGGCGTGCTGGGGATTGCCCTGGCCCTGCCCGCCGCCTTCCTGCTGTTGCTGGACAACCTGGAGCGCCACGCCGGGGACTGGGACGACGGCGCCCAGGTGTCGCTGTTCCTTCAGGCCGAGGTCTCCGGCGAGGAGCAGCAGACCCTGGCCGACTCGCTGGCGGAGCGTGAATCCATCCGGCGTACCGAGGTGGTGAGCCCGGACGAGGCCCTGGAGGAGTTCCAGTCGGTGGCCGGGATGCAGGACGCCCTGGCGCTGCTGGACGAGAACCCGCTGCCGCCGCTCATCATCGTCTACCCGGTTACGGGTACGCCGGCCGACGAGATCGAGGCGCTGACAGCGGAGCTGGGTGATCACGAGGCCGTGGACACCGCCCGCCTGGACCTGGAGTGGGTGCAGCGACTGCAGGCCATCATGGAGCTGTCACGGCGTGCCGCCTGGCTGGTGGCCATCCTGCTGGCGGCGGCGGTGATCATGGTGGTGGGCAATACCATCCGCCTCGCCATCGAGAATCGCCGTGAGGAAATCGTGGTGACCAAGCTCATCGGCGGAACTGACGCCTTCATCCGTCGGCCGTTCCTGTATGAAGGCGTCTGGTACGGGGTGATCGGTGGTGCCCTGGCGACGGTGCTGGTGGAGGGCGGGCGCCTGCTTCTGAGTGGCCCGCTGGAGCGACTGGCCTCGCTCTACCAGGCCGGGCCGTTGTTGACCGGGCTCGGGTTGCAGGGAACGGCGCTGTTGTGGCTCGCCGGTATCGTGCTCGGGCTGTGCGGCTCCTGGGTCGCCGTGGGCCGCCACCTGGCGTCCATAGAGCCGCGCTGAGCGGGGGCTTGAAACATACCGCCATCGTCCCCATAGCCTCGGTAGCGGAGGTCAGCCCCGGCGACCGCTGGCACTCCCTTCACTCCTGCCGCAACCTGGCAGCGGGAACTTCTGCCGCGATTAGCACTCAAAGGGTGTGACTGCTAAAATTTGGTCGGCAGCAATGCAAAGGGGGAGTTCACGATGAGTACCGCACTGACACCGGTATCTCTCAACAAGGTGCCGCTGCGTGCTGGCAGCGAAGAGGCCTATATCCAGGCCGTCAACCAGATTCCCGTTCTCAGCGCCGAGCAGGAACACGAGCTGGCGGTGGAGTACCGCGACCACGAGAACATCGATGCTGCCCGGCAGCTGGTGCTGTCGCATCTGCGCTTCGTGGTGCACATCGCCCGCGGCTACAACGGCTACGGCCTGCCCCTGGCGGACCTGATCCAGGAGGGCAATATCGGCCTCATGAAGGCCGTCAA
>SLMR01000139.1 GCA_007133445.1 Aquisalimonas sp.
AGCGTGCGCCAGTTTCACGATCCGGATTTCGAGACCAAAGTTGCGGGCATTCTGCATGACACCGGCCTGCCACCGCAGGCACTGCTGCTTGAGGTCACGGAAAGCCTGTTGGCCGATGAAGGGGATACAGTGGTCAGCCGCATGCAGCGGTTGCGGGATATGGGGGTGCGGTTCGCCATCGACGATTTTGGCACCGGCTATTCCTGCCTTGCGTACCTGCGGCGTTTGCCCATCGATGAACTCAAGATCGATGGCTCGTTCGTCGAGGCCATGCTGCTCAGCCCCGAAGACGAAGAGATCGTGCGTACCATCATTGCCATGGCGCAGGCATTGCGCCTGCGTGTGGTGGCTGAGCGGGTGGAAACCCGCGAGCAGGCCGAACGGCTCATCGCCCTTGGATGTACCCGTCTGCAGGGCTTCCATTTCCACGAGCCCGTGCCGCCAACCGAGGTGGTCGCGCTTCTCTGAATCCGCCGCTGGTGCAGAACCGGGGGCAACCGGTGTAGCCTTAGTGCGTCGGCGACACCGGGAGGCGGCGAGAATGACGGAGATGGTGACCATCACGGGCCTGTACCAGGGGCGGATTCGCCCGATGGAGGGGGATGGCCGGCCCACCGGCATCTACAAGAAGCCGGTCCGTGAAGCCGTGGCGGTGGACGATGCCGGGCTCGAGGATGATCATCAGGGGGATCCCAAGGCCCATGGCGGCCCGGATCGGGCACTGAGTCATTACCCGGCGGAGCACTACGCGGCCTTGTCCGAGCTGTTTCCGGAAGCAACCTCCCTGCTGGGTCCCGGCATTCTTGGCGAGAACGTCTCCACCAATGGCCTCACGGAGCGGACGGTGCATGTGGGGGACGTGTTCCGGATTGGCACGGCACTGGTGGAGGTGAGCCAGCCCCGTCAACCGTGCTGGAAAGTCAGTCACCGTCTGGGGCTGCCCGATCTGGCCCGATGCATTGCCGACTCCGGGCGCTCGGGGTGGTTGTACCGCGTCCTGGATCCCGGCTACGTGAGCCCTGGCGATGTGATCGAGCGGGTGGAAGTGGCCGGGCATGGCTATACGCTGGCGCGGCTCTGGGCGATTCGGAACGAAACGCGCCCTGATCGGGAGCATCTGGAATTCCTCGCCGAGCTGGAGACGCTGGCCGAGTCCTGGCGGCAGCGCTTCAGTCAGCGACTGGACTGGCTGCGTCGCCACGCCTGATGTCCGTCACGCTTGCGCTCCGGGAGGCCGAATGAAGCGGCTGCAGTCCCTTCTGCTCAGTATCGACGGCAAGGGCTACAAGGCGTATCGCCAGCTCACTGGCGAGTACCTGTTCGACGATTTCCGTCTGTTGGTGGACCACGTTCAGGGCGACCCATTCGCCAGTCCGTCGCGGCTGCGCGTGGTCATGCCGTGGGCAGAAATGGCGTTGCCGGACCATGCCCGTGAGCCCGGCGCGCGCGCCGTCGCGGCCCGTGACTGGCTCGGGCGGGCGTTTCGCCAGGCGGCGCGGGACAGCGACGAGATCCGCATCGATGCCGGACGTCAGACCGTGCTGGACCGCACCTCGGTGTTGTTCACGGACGCCGGCGTCGAGGTCCGTTTTACCGTGAACCTTCCGGCCAAGGGCCGGACGGTCCTCGGCAAGACTGCACGGGATTTGTTGTGTCGTACCCTGCCGCGCGTGGTGCGGCAGGCGCTGCGGCCCGAGAAGCGCGACGGCGAGTCGCTGCAGCGCCACTGTGACGTGGTCGAGGACCAGGTTGCTCTCCGTAATGCGCTGGCGTCCCGGGGGCTGGTGGGATTCGTCGCCGACGGTGCCTGTCTGCCCCGGCGTTCGGGGGTCGATGACCGGCCCCTGGAGGATGCGGTGGCGTTTCAGGTGCCCGACAGCCTGGCGGTCCGCCTCGATGCGCCGAATGCCGGGGCAGTGATCGGCCTGGGTGTGCCGATGGGCATCACTCTGGTGGTCGGTGGCGGCTTTCATGGCAAGTCCACGCTGCTGGGGGCGCTGGAATCCGGCATCCATGATCATGTGCCCGGCGATGGCCGGGAACTGGCGGTGGCCGCCGCGGACGCCGTCAAGCTGCGCGCGGAAGATGGCCGCGCCGTGCATGCGATGGACCTGTCGCCGTTCATCAATACGCTGCCCTACGGCAAGTCCACTCGGGCGTTTTCGACCGAGCTTGCCTCCGGCTCCACGAGTCAGGCCGCGGCGCTGCAGGAGGCGCTGGAGATGGGCGTCAGCACGTTGCTGGTCGACGAGGACACCTCGGCCACCAACTTCATGATACGCGATGCGCGGATGCAGGCCCTGGTGGCCAGAGCCGACGAACCCATCACCCCGTTCGTGGACCGCATTGCTGAACTCCGTGACCGGCTCGAGGTGTCCACCGTGCTTGTCATGGGGGGTTCCGGCGATTACTTCGGTGCGGCGGACACCGTCATCCAGATGCACGACTACCAGCCCAGGGACGTCACAGCCCGGGCGCAGCACATTGCCAGGGAGTACGAGACCGCGCGCCGCAGCGAGGCACCCGCGCCCCTGGAGCGGCCGCAGCCGCGCCGTCTGTATACGCGCTCCCTGGACCCGGCAGGCAGGCGGGGCAAGCGCCGCATCAAGGCGCGTGGGCTCGACGCCCTGGAGTTCGGTGACGACGTGGTGGACCTGCGTGCCCTGGAGCAACTGGTGGACGCCTCCCAGGTGCGCGCCATCGGCATGCTGCTCCCGGCGCCCGGTGCTGCAGGCGTCACCGAACTGGATGATGCCGCTGCCTGGTTCCGTGATTATCTGACCCAGCCCTGGGAGACGCTGACTCGTCGTCCGGATGGCGATCTGGCGCGACCGCGTCTGCAGGACGTCATGGCCGTGTTGAACCGCCTGCGTTCAGCCCGTTTTCGTGCGCATACCAATACCAACCGAGGAGAGGCTTCATGAATCAACAGCTTTTCGATCTGAGTGGCCGGGTTGCCCTGGTGACGGGCGCGTCCAGTGGCCTGGGTGCGCACTTTGCCAGAGTGCTGGCGGGCAACGGTGCGCGGGTCGTGGTGGCGGCGCGCCGGGTGGAGAGGCTACGCGAACTCACGGACGGGATTGCCGCCGACGGCGGCGAGGCCCGTGCCGTGGCCATGGACGTCACCGACCCGGACAGTGTTCAGGCGGGCTTTGATGCTGCGGAAGAAGCGTTCGGAACGGTGGATGTGCTCGTCAACAATGCGGGTGTCGCTCGCTCCCGGTCCTTCCTCAAGACCACGGAAACGGACTGGGATTTCGTCATGGACACCAACCTCAAGGCCGCCTGGCGCGTTGCCCGGGCCGGCGCCGAGCGCATGAAGAAGGCCAAGCGCGGCGGCAGCATCGTCAACATTGCCTCCCTCCTGGGGCTGGGGGTGCAGTTCGGCGAGTCCATGTACGCCACTTCCAAGGCCGGCGTGGTCCAGTTGACGCGGCACATGGCGCTGGAATTGATGCGTTATGACATCCGCGTGAACGCGATCTGTCCCGGCTACTTCGAGACCGAGATGAACAAGGACTTCTTCGCTTCGGAGCAGGGGCAGGATTACGTGCAGGGGCAGATTCCCAGCAAGCGGCTCGGGGATCTGTCGGAACTCTCCGGTCCGCTGTTGTTGCTGGCGTCGGACGCGGGGTCATTCGTCAACGGTGTGGCGTTGCCGGTGGACGGTGGTCACCTGGTGAAGTCGCTGTAGCCGGCGTAATCCTCGTTGACCCCGGGGGGCCACCTGCGCCAGCCTGTCCCGGATTTGGTGCTCCCGGTTCCGGCGGGCCGGCGAGATTGAGGCGTTTCCTGATGGGCTGAGGCAGGGCGGCACCTGCCGCCCTGCCGGCTGATGGGCGTTACTTGTTGGCCCGGTTCTCGATGAGCTCGTCGACGACGTTCGGGTCGGCCAGCGTGCTGGTGTCCCCGAGACTGTCCAGCTCGTTGGACGCGACCTTGCGCAGAATACGGCGCATGATCTTGCCGGAGCGGGTCTTCGGCAGGCCCGGGGCCCACTGGATGAAGTCCGGCTTGGCGATGGCGCCGATCTCCTTGCGCACCAGGTCCATCAACTCCTTCTGCAGATCGTCGGACGCCGAAGCCCCCTCGACCAGGGTGACATACGCGTAGATGCCCTGACCCTTGACGTCGTGGGGGAAACCGACAACGGCCGCCTCGGCCACCTGCGGGTGCAGCACCATGGCGCTCTCCACCTCGGCGGTACCCATGCGGTGCCCGGAGACGTTGAGCACGTCGTCCACCCGGCCGGTGATCCAGTAGTAGCCGTCCTCGTCGCGACGGGCCCCGTCACCGGTGAAGTACTTGCCCTTGTAGGCGGACAGGTACGTTTCCATGAACCGCTTATGGTCGCCGTAGATCGTGCGCATCATGGACGGCCAGGAGCGGCCGATGCAGAGATTGCCGTCGGTGGCGCCTTCGAGGAGATTGCCGTCGTTGTCCACCAGTTGCGGTTCGACGCCGAAAAACGGCAGCGTCGCCGAACCGGGCTTGAGATCGGTGGCCCCGGGCAGCGGCGTGATCATGATCGACCCGGTTTCCGTCTGCCACCAGGTATCGACGATGGGACAGCGGCCATCACCCACCACGTCGTAATACCAGTTCCACGCCTCCGGGTTGATGGGCTCGCCCACCGTCCCGAGGATGCGCAGGGACTTGCGGCTGTACTTCTTCACCGGTTCGTCGCCCTTGGCCATCAGGGCGCGGATGCCCGTGGGAGCGGTGTAGAAAATGGACACCTGGTGTTTGTCCACGATCTCCCACAGGCGGCTGGCGTCCGGGTAGGTGGGCACGCCCTCGAACATCAGCGTGATGGCGCCATTGGCCAGCGGGCCGTAGACAATGTAGCTGTGGCCGGTGACCCAGCCCACGTCGGCGGTGCACCAGTAGACCTCGCCGTCCTGGTAGTCGAACACGTACTGGTGGGTGAGGCTCGCTCCCAGCAGGTAGCCGCCGGTGGTGTGCAGCACGCCCTTGGGCTTGCCGGTGGAGCCGGAGGTGTAGAGGATGAACAGCGGATCCTCGGACTCCATCTCCTCGGCCGGGCAGTCGGCGGAGGCGTTCTGCACCGCCTCGTGGTACCAGACGTCACGACTGTCGTCCCAGTCCACCTTGTTGCCGGTGCGCTGAACCACGAGCACGGTCTTGACGTTCGGGCATTCCCTCAGCGCTTCATCGGCGTTGGCCTTGAGCGGGAAGCTGCGGCCGCCGCGCACGCTTTCGTCGGCGGTGACCACGACCTGGCAGTCGGAGTTCTGGATGCGGTCCCGCAGCGCCTGGGGCGAGAAGCCACCGAAGACCACCGAGTGGATGGCGCCGATGCGCGCGCACGCCAGCATGGCGACGGCGGCTTCCGGAACCATGGGCAGATAGATGCACACGCGGTCGCCGCGCTCGACACCGCGCTCCTTGAGGGCGTTGGCGAAGCGGGACACCTGCTCGTGCAGATCCTTGTAGGTAATCTTCTTCGCCGGATCCTTGGGGTCGTCGGGTTCCCAGATGATCGCTGTCTGGTCACCGCGCTTCTCCAGGTGGCGGTCCACGCAGTTGTAGGCTGCATTCAGGCGACCGCCGTCGAACCAGCGGATCTCGCCCTTGACGAGATCGGAGTTGTTCACGGTCTCCCAGCGCTTGAACCAGGTCAGGCGCTCCGCCTGTTCCGCCCAGAACGCGTCCGCGTCTTCCAGGGAGCGCTTGTACATGGCCCGGTAGGTATCCGCATCGATATGGGCGTTCTTGGCAATATCCGCGGGAACGGGATGGACCTTGCTGTCGGACATGGAATGACTCCTCCTCTAGGAATGTGCGGTCGGCGTCTCTGGCCGGCCTTCGAGTTTCTGCACCGTTCAGTGAAAGCCTAGCAGCCCCGGCAGCAGGCGCCTGCGCCCGGTGGCCGTGTGATCATGCGTCCTGATCGCATTCCTGCGAAACGCGTGCCAGTGGCTTGTTCTCCTTTTTTTCAGTGGGTTATCTGTACTGCCGTGCGCCGTGTGTTACTCAAGGTAACGCCTTGTGGGTCGATTGTTACCGCATCGGAGATCCTGTTTCTGCCGCTCTGGTCCGGCGTGGAATACCCAGTCGCTGGCGCTTTTCCCATAGTGCCTTGCGGCTGATACCCAGGCGTCGCGCCAGTTCCGTCTCGGTGCAG
>SLMR01000381.1 GCA_007133445.1 Aquisalimonas sp.
AGGCGGGTGATCTCCACCCCGGCTTCCTCGAACTTGGTCGTGTATTCACCCGACGTATAGTCGAAGTAGGTCCAGGACCACATCATGGATGTCATGGCTGCCTGTTTCATGACGAACTTGGTGAAGTCGTCCAGGCCCTCGTAGGACTGCTCGTTGATCATGATGCCGGAGACCGGACCGGGCTGGTGCCAGCCGGGCTTGACCACGTAGTCCGTGACTTCCTGCAGCCCCATGTACCAGTCCACTTCCGGCACGGAGAACTCGGCGCCATCCAGCACGCCACGGTCCAGTGCGGCGTAGACTTCACCGCCGGGGGTGAACACTGCGGACGCACCCATGTCCTCCAGAATGCGGGACTGGTTACGGCCGCACTGGCGCAGACGCAGGCCCTCGTAGTCCTCAGGGCTCTCGACGGCCACATTGGTGCGCTGGCCGGCCTCCGGCGAGGTCACCGAGTGGGGGAACCACTTGATGCCGTACTGGCCATACACCTCGTTGGAGAGCTCATAGCCCCCGCCCTGCCAGAACCACGTCATGTAGTCGTTGGGCGAGAAGATCATGGGCACCGAGGTGATCAGCGAGAACGCCGTGTTGCGGCCTTCCCAGTAGCTCGGCCAGTCAGAACCCATGTCGACCGACCCTGCCTGTACGTCGTCGAACATGTCAGTGGACGACGAGAACGTGCCGCCGTCGTACCAGTTGATGTCCACATGCCCTTGGGCAAGGGTGTTCACCAGGTCGACGTAGTAGCGGTCCGGCCGCCACAGGGTGATGGAACTGGGCCAGGCGGTCTCGAAGACCAGTTCGGACGGGGAGTCGGGGCGCTCCAGATCGGCCTGGGCGGTGTTGACCGCGGACGATCCGAAGTAGGTGCCGGCGGCAAGCGTGCCGGCAGCAACGACAGACAGCGCCGTGGCGCCGGATTTCAGGGATTTCGGCAAGTGAAACGAGTAGCGCTCGCTCATGGTTCCTCCTCCGTTTCTTTTCTCGAATCGGCATGTTGTTGGCCATGTGTCGGCCATGCCGGAATCGTTACGTTATGTGGTGACCGATATAGCTCGCGTTCTGCCCTCCTTTTTTTTTTTTTTTTTATGAATTCATAACAGCTTTATCACCGTCATGGGGCGAATGGGATTCACAAAATCGCCCCGGATGGACAAAGTTGCGGCGGCATCGCAGTGCCCGCAGACACCGCCGCAACAGACCGACGGCTTATTCCATGGTTGGCATGGTGAAGGCCGAGCCGGACCGCACGCCCTTCGGCCAGCGTGCCGTGACCGTCTTCATCTTCGTGTAGAAGCGTATACCGTCCGGGCCGTGCATGTGCAGCGGGCCGAACAGGGAGCGCTTCCAGCCGCCGAAGCTGTGGAACGCCATGGGCACCGGGATCGGCACGTTGACGCCGACCATGCCCACCTGGATGTCAGTGGTGAACTGGCGGGCTGCATCGCCGTCCCGGGTGAAAATGGCGACGCCGTTGCCGAACTCGTGCTCGTTGATGAGTTCTACCGCCGACGCGTAGTCCGGCACGCGGACAACACACAGCGCCGGCCCGAAGATCTCCTCCTTGTAGATGCGCATCTCGGGCTTGACGTGGTCGAACAGGGTGCCGCCCAGGAAGTAGCCGGTCTGGCCCGGGAACTCCCGCTTGCGGCCGTCCACCGCCAGGGTGGCGCCTTCCTGCTCGCCCAGGTCGATGTAACCACGGACCTTCTCCAGGTGCTCCCGGGTGACCAGCGGCCCCATTTCCAGGCCCTTCTCGGCGAGGCCGTCGCCGATCTTGAGGTTCTCCACCCGCGGCTTGAGCTTTTCCACCAGCGTGTCGGCCACCTCGTCTCCTACGGCCACGGCCACCGAGATGGCCATGCAGCGTTCGCCGGCCGAGCCATAGGCCGCACCGAGCAGGCCTTCCACGGCCTGATCCATGTCGGCATCCGGCATGATGGCCATGTGGTTCTTGGCCCCGCCCAGCGCCTGCACGCGCTTGCCGTGGGCGCAGCCCGTGGCGTAGATGTACTCGGCAATGGGCGTGGAGCCGACGAAGCTCACCGCGGACACGTCGGGGTCCGTCAGCAGGGTATCCACGGACTCCTTGTCGCCGTTGACCACATTGAGTACGCCGTCCGGCGCGCCGGCTTCCTTCATCAGCTCTGCCAGGAACATGGGCACCGACGGATCCTTCTCCGAGGGCTTGAGCACGAATGTGTTGCCGCACGCAAGCGCCACCGGGAACATCCACATGGGCACCATGGCCGGGAAGTTGAACGGGGTGATGCCGGCACACACGCCCACGGGCTGCATCATGCTGTGACTGTCCACGCTGCCGCCCACGTTCAGGGAGTGCTCGCCCTTGAGCAGGTGCGGAGCGCCACAGGCGAACTCGACGATCTCCAGGCCGCGAGTCAGCTCGCCGCGGGCGTCCTCGATGACCTTGCCGTGCTCACGGGTGATCAGTTGGGCGATCTCCTCGAAGTGCTTCTCGATGAGCGCCTTGTAGCGGAACATCACTCGCGCGCGGTTCAGCGGGGTCACCGCCTGCCATGCCGGCAGCGCCGCCTTGGCAGCCTGTATGGCTTCCCGGGTGGTGGCCGCATCGGCCAGGGCGACCCTGGCCGTGACCTCGCCGTTGGCCGGGTTGTGCACGTCCAGGGCGCGGCCGGTGTCACGCTGGACCGCCTGGCCATTGATGTAGTGATTGATGTGCGGAACGGATTCCGACACCGAGCGAACTTGGGACATGATCTCCTCCTATTTCAGGCGATGGAGCTTGTTGGCGGCTAGTCGCGGCCGCTGCCAATGCCTGAGTTTTCCGATAACACCCTAAGTTGTAGCAGTGTTAACCCCGTGCGTCGATTGACGATATAGCCTCTATGATGGACGATGTTGACGAACTCTTGCTTCGGGGTGGGCAGAATGACAGGTCCGTCTGACTGGCCGTTGCCGCCGGAAGGGGTGCGGTTTCTTGTTCCCCACTTCCTGCTCAAGCGCCTGGCTGTCAATCCACTCACCCAAGGGCTTTATCCGCGGGCCATGGGGTACTATCCGGCTGCGCTGGGCCACAGGGTCGAACGCCAGGAGCACGCCGACCATCTGCTGCTTTACTGCGCCAGCGGGCGCGGGATGCTGCGTGTCCGTCGACGGCAATACCCGGTGGCGCGGGGGGACCTGATGATGCTGCCCGCCGGCTTGCTGCACGCCTATGCATCCAGCAGCCGGGACCCCTGGACCATGTACTGGGTCCACTTCGACGGCTGCGAGGTGGACGATTTCTGGCGCCAGATGAACGTCCTGCCGGACCGGCCCGTGCGCCACATCGGCGCCGCGCCCAAGGTGGTGTCCGACTTCGAGACCCTGCTTGAGGTCCGCAGTAACGGGTTTCGCGAGGGCTACTTCATCCATGCCGCCAATCACCTGCGCCAGATGTTGTGCATGTTCGCGCTGATGATCTCGACCCACCTGCGCAACAGCACCGGGGACGGGTTCGATCTCCAGGGCATCCACGCGCTCATGCAGGAGAAACTCCACGGGCAGCTGGACCTGGCCACGCTGGCCGATGCCGCGGGTATGTCACGCCACGGTTTCTGCCGGCGCTACAAGGCGCAGACCGGAAACTCCCCGTACCAGCATTTTCTGCACCTGAAGATGGAGCGTGCCTGCTACCTGCTGGACATCAGCGATCAGCCGGTGGCGGAAATCGCAGCGGCACTGGGCTACGACGATGCCTACTACTTCTCCCGGCTGTTCCGGAAGGTCATGGGCATGTCACCTACCCAGTACCGCGCCGCGCGCCACGGCTGAATCCTTTCCACGGGCGAGCGCGCCGAGGTTTCAGCCCCGGCCGTCCCACGCCTGCTTGTACACTTCGACGATCTCTTCCGCCGTGGGCACCCGCGGGTTGTTCCCCGGCGAACCCGAGGCCAGCGCCTGCTCGGCCATGGTGGGCAGCACCTCGAAGAAACGGCTCTCGTCGATGCCGTAGTCCTTGGGCGTGGGAACGTCCAGGTCCTTGTTCAGCTGCCGCAGCTCCTGCAGGAGTTTCTGGCAGGCGTCCTGGTCGCTGTCGTCCCAGCTGGCAACGCCCATGAAGCGGGCGCAGTTGGCGTAGCGGTCCGGTGCGGCCTCAATGGAGAATGCGGTGACCGCCGGCAGCAGCATGGCGTTGGACAGGCCGTGGGGCACATGGAAGAAGGCACCGACGGGCCGGCTCATGCCATGCACCATGCAGACCGACGCGTTGGAGAACGCCATGCCGCCGTGCAGGGCGGCCAGCATCATGCCTTCGCGCGCCTCGCGGTTGTCCGGCTCATTGCAGGCGGTACGCAGATACTTGGCCACGGCTGTCATGGTCATCTGCGCCATGCCGTCGGCAAAGGGGTTGCGCTTGGCGCTGACGTACGCCTCGATGGCGTGGGTCAGAGTGTCCACGCCGGTGTCCGCAGTGAGTCGACGCGGCATGGTCAGCGTGAGTTCGTAGTCGACCAGTGCTGCTACGGGGCAGAAGGCCGCGCCGGGGCACAGCATCTTCTCCTCCGTTTCCTCGTCGGTGATCACCGTGAAGCGTGTTGCCTCGGAGCCGGTGCCCGCGGTGGTGGGGATGGCAATGAGCGGCATGCCCTGCTCGTCGCTCATTGTCGGCGCCTTGTAATCGCGCATCCGACCGCCGAAGACGGCCAGGTGAGCGATCGCCTTGGCGCTGTCAATCGGGCTGCCGCCGCCCAGCGCGACCACGCCGTCGTGGTCCTTCTCCTTGAGTTTGGCCACGCCCTCGTTCACCGATGCCACGGTCGGGTCGGGCACCGTGCCGTCGAACACGGCATAGGGGATGCCGGCGTCGTCGAGGCCGCTGGTCAGGCCCTCCAGGTAGCCGAACTTCACCATGTCCTGGTCGGTAACGATGAACGGGTGCTTGACGCCCAGTTGCTGCAGTAGCGGCGCCAGCTCCTTGCTGGCCCCCGCGCCGACGCGCATGTGACGGGGCAGGACGATGTTGGCTGCCATAACGCTCTCCTCCTTTCTGTTTTCGCCGTACCCGAAGGTGTAGCACGGGGACGTCAATGGGAACAGAAAGGAAATTGCGCGAGGCTAGACAAAGTTGACGTGCTCAGGCCGGCGGCGGAGCGGAGCAGCGGACCGGGCCGCCGCTCCGCGATACCGGGGCCCAGGCGCTATCCGGCGCACCCGGAGCCGTTGGCTTCGGCGTCGGTGTCCTTGATGCCGATGAGATAGAGAATGCCGTCCAGACCCAGGGCCGAGAGTGATTGCCGGGCGCTGCGCTGAACCAGGGGCTTGGCGCGGAAGGCCACGCCCAGACCCGCCAGGCGCAGCATGGGGAGGTCGTTGGCGCCGTCGCCCACGGCGATGACCTGCTCCAGGGTCAGGCCTTCGCGTTCAGCGATCTCCTGCAGCAACTGCGCCTTGCGTTCCCCGTCGACGATGGGTCCTTCCACTTCCCCGGTGACCTTGCCGTCCTGGATGCCCAGCTCGTTGGCGTAGACGTAATCCACGCCCAGTTCTGCCTGCAGGCGATGGCCGAAGTAACTGAAGCCGCCGGAGACGATGGCGGTGGTGTAGCCGAAGGATTTCAGGGTGCGAATCAGCCGTTCGGCGCCTTCTGTCAGGGTCAGTTCCCGGGCAACATCCTCCAGCACGGCGGCGTCCAGCCCTTCCAGCAGCGCCACCCGCTGGCGCAGGCTCTCGCGGAAGTCGATCTCGCCCTGCATGGCCGCTTCGGTCACCTTGGCCACCTGGTCGCCGACCCCGGCCTTCTTGGCCAGTTCGTCGATGACCTCCTGCTGGATCAGGGTGGAGTCCATGTCGAAGACCACCAGGCGGCGATTGCGGCGGTAGACCGTGTCCTCCTGGAAGCTGATGTCTACGTCCAGTTCCTGGGAGATGGTCAGGAACTGCTGCTTCATGATGTCCAGGTTTACCGGTTTGCCGCGCACGGTCAGCTCGATGCAGGCGCGGCCCAGGCCCTCGGCCTTGTACAGGGGCTCCCGCCGGGACAGGCGCACCACGTCCTCGATGTTCAGCCCGTTGTCGCTGATAACCTGGCTCACCTGCGCGATCTGCCCTGCG
>SLMR01000179.1 GCA_007133445.1 Aquisalimonas sp.
CAGCAGCCACGCACCCGCCGTCATCAGCGGACCCTGGCGCAGCTGGCGGTAGTTCTCGCCCACGTTGGTCATCATCTGGTTGGTGACGTATGGGCCGGTCTGGGTGGTGAAACCGCCCTCGCCCCGGCGCCCGTCACGCCACATATCGGAGCGGGGGTTGCTCTCGCTGCGCTCCGAGAACGTGCGTTGCGGCTCGCCCGTAGTAGTCTGTTGCGCGAACAGATACCCCGCCGACGGCAACGCCACAGCCAGGAACAGGATGGCCAGCACGGTCCAGAGCATGGAACGCCAGCGCCGTTTGGCCCTGGCGGCCGGATCAGGATGCTTGCTCATGGCGATCTCCTCCGCGCTAGCGGTCCGTGTGGGCGCGCTGGGCGCGATCTCTCAGGTCGCCCGAACGGCGTTCTGCTGCCTCTTCGGATGCGGTCTCATCCCCCGCGCCCTTGTAGACGCCGGGTTCGTAAAGCGTCACATCCCCACACCCGGCCAGTAGCGCCAGGCTCAGGGCTGCCACGGCGGACAGGGTCAGTTTTTTCGGCATCATGGAATGCTCCTCTCTCAGCCTTCCTGTTGTTCTTAGCCAGCGAGCCGAACCACCGGGGCCGCTTCGCGGCCCCGGTGGAACCCCGTCACACGTCGTCGCCGTAGGCGGCCTGCCAGCCCCAGGTCTGCGGCCTGCCACCGCGGGACATCACGCGTTTGCGGTAGATATCCGCAATCACGTCGCCATCACCGGCGATCAGCGCCTTGGTGGCACACATCTCGGCGCACAGCGGCAGCTTGCCTTCCTCGACCCGGTTGGTGCCGTACTTGGTGAGCTCCTCCTGGGAGTGTGCCGCCTCCGGCCCACCCGCGCAGAAGGTGCACTTGTCCATCTTGCCGCGGACACCGAATGCGGTCTGCTGCGGGTACTGCGGCGCCCCGAACGGGCAGGCGTAGAAGCAGTAGCCGCAACCGATGCACAGGTCCTTGTCGTGCAGCACGATGCCGTCGGCGGTGGTGTAGAAACAATCCACCGGACAGACCGCGGCACATGGCGCGTCGGTACAGTGCATGCAAGCCACCGAGATGGCCTTTTCTCCGGGGCGGCCATCGTTCATGACGATGACCCGCCGTCGGTTCACGCCCCACGGCACCTCGTGCTCGTTCTTGCAAGCCGTGACACAGGCCTGGCACTCGATGCAGCGTTCGGCGTCACAGAGAAACTTCATTCTTGCCATGACGGCATTCTCCTCTCAGATCGTTCTCAGGCCGGCGTCACACGACACAGGGTGGTTTTCGTTTCCTGCATCATCGTTACCGAGTCGTACCCGTAGGTGGTGGCGGTATTGGTGGAATCACCGCGCACGTACGGGGCCGCGCCCTCGGGGTAACGGTCGATGAGGTCCTCACCCTGGAAGTGGCCACCGAAGTGGAACGGTGTGAACACCGTGCCGCGACCGACACGCCGGGTCACCAGCGCCTTGATGCGGATGCGACCACCCTCCGGGCCCTCCAGCCAGACCATCTGGCCGTCACTCACTCCGGCGTCATTGGCATCGGCCGGGTTGATCTCGACGAACATGTCCTGCTTGAGCTCGGCAAGCCACGGGTTGGACCGGGTTTCCTCGCCTCCACCCTCGTACTCCACCAGGCGTCCGCTGGTGTGAATCAGCGGGTAGTCGTCGGAGTAGTCAGTGGCCTGGACGGACTCGAAGCGCGTCGGCAACCGGTAGAACACCTTGCGGTCCTCGTAGGTGGGGTAGTCCTCCACCAGGTCGTACCGCGGGGTGTACAGCGGCTCCCGGTGCAGCGGGACCGGATCCGGGAAGTTCCAGACGTAAGCACGGGCCTTGGCGTTGCCGAAGGGATGGCAACCGTGCTCCATGGCGACGCGGATGATGCCGCCGGAGCGGTCCGTGGTCCACGACTTGCCCTCGGCGTACTCCTTCTCCTCGTCGGTGAGGTCATCCCACCAGCCCAGCTGCTTGAGCAGCTCCGAGTCGAACTCCGGATAGCCGTCCTCGATCTCGGCACCCCTGGAGTAGGAGCCCTCGGCCAGCAGGTTCTCGCCCTCGTACTCCGTACCGAAGTTGGCACGGAAGTTCCCGCCGCCTTCCATGACGTGCTTGCTGGTGTCGTACAGCACGTGGGTGCCCGGGTGCTTCATCTCCGGAGTGCCATAGCACGGCCAGGGCAGGCAGTAGGTCTCGCCGTCCACCGGGCCGCCTTCGGCCTTGAGGGACACCACGTCGAACGTCTTCTGGTTCTCCATGTGTTCCTTCAGGCGCTCCGGACTCTGCCCGGTGTAGCCGATGGACCAGGTCCCGCGGTTGATCTCCCTCAACACACTCTCCGGGCTCGGCTTCTTGTCCACCACCTCGATGTTCTTGAACATCTCGTCGGCGAATCCGAGCTTCTCGGCCAGGCGGTAGGCGATCTCCGAGTCGGCCTTGTGCTCGTAGAGCGGCTCGATCACCTGCCAGCGCCACTGGATGGAGCGGTTGGATGCGGTCACCGATCCGGCCTGCTCGAACTGGGTTGCCGCCGGCAGCAGGTAGGTGTCCTCGGTCCGCTCATGCAGCACCGCCGTGACCGTCGGGTACGGGTCGACGACCACCAGCAGGTCCAGCTTCTCCATGGCCTCCTTCATCTCCGGCCCGCGGGTCTGGGAGTTCGGAGCGTGGCCCCACATCATCACCGCGCGGACGTTGTCCTTCTGGGAGATGTTCTCCGGATCCTCCAGCACGCCGTCGATCCAGCGGGAGACGGTGATGCCGCCGGTGTTCATGGGCTTGGCCGTGCCGTTCTGACCGTCGTCGTACTCGGTCTGGTCGAAACGATCCTTCAGCCACTCGTAGTCCACGTCCCAGACGCGGCACCAGTGCTGCCAGCCGCCCTCGGAGATGGGGTAGTAGCCCGGCAGGTTGTCCGGGTTCGGCCCCACGTCGGTGGCGCCCTGCACGTTGTCGTGGCCGCGGAAGATGTTGGCCCCGCCACCCTCGACACCGATATTGCCCAGGGCCAGCTGCAGGCAGTTGTAGGCCCGGACGTAATTGTTGCCGATGGTGTGCTGGGTCCCGCCCATGCACCAGACGAACGTCCCTGGGCGGTTCTCGGCCATGACCTTGGCCACTTCGTAGAGCGCATCCTCACCGACGCCGGTGACACGCTCCACCTCGTCCGGAGACCACTTCTTCACCTCTTCGCGAACCCGGTCCATGCCGAACACGCGCTGCTCCAGGTACTCCTTGTCTTCCCATTCGTTCTCGAAGACGTGCCAGAGAATGCCCCAGATCAGCGGCACGTCGGTGCCGGAGCGGAAGCGCACGTAGGTGTCCGCATGCGCCGCGGTACGCGTGAAGCGCGGGTCCATGACGATCATGTGCGCACCGTTCTCCTTGCCGCGCAGGATCATCTGCATGGCGACCGGGTGCGCCTCCGCGGCGTTGGAGCCGCACATGACGATGCACTTGGACTTGTTGATGTCATTGTAGGAGTTGGTCTGGGCGCCATACCCCCAGGTGTTCGCCACGCCCGCCACCGTGGTGGAGTGGCAGATACGCGCCTGGTGGTCACAGTTGTTGGAGCCCCAGAAGGCCGCGAACTTGCGCTGCAGATAGGCACCTTCGTTATTGGCCTTGGACGAACCGGCAAACCACAGGGAGTCCGGCCCGGACTGTTCGCGAATATGCAGGAGCTTGTCACCGATCTCGTCGATGGCCTGCTCCCAGCTGATGCGCTCCCAGCGGCCACCCACCTTCTTCATCGGGTACTTCACTCGCCGGGTGCTGTGGCCGTGGTTCCGAAGCGCGGCACCCTTGGCACAGTGGGCACCCAGGTTGATCGGGCTGTCGAAGGCCGGCTCCTGACCGACCCACACCCCGTTCTGGACCTCGGCAATGGTACTGCACCCCACGGAGCAGTGCCCGCAGACGGTAAGCACCTCGTGAATTTCAGCGTCCGGATCGATCTTCCGGGCAGCCTTCGCCTTTTTCATCATGCTGGTCGGCAGCATCCCGACAACGGCGGCACCACCCACTGCGAGCCCGGAGCCCTGCAGGAACGCGCGCCGCGATACGGTCCTGGCCAGCAGGCCTGGCGCTGCGCTGGCGCCTGCCGACGCCTTTTTCTTCATCAGTTTCATGGTCTCAACTCCTCCACTCGAAGGCTTCCGACGGGTGGAACCGCATCAGAAATCCGCCCGCTTGTAGTAATCACTGACGTGCTTCGTGACCTGATAGCCGCGCTTCTCCTTGCCCGCCTTCTCTTCGGTCTCCTGGTCGCCATCGCGCGTCACGGCACCTGCGGCGCCCGCCGCCAGCACCGCGGCACCGCCGGAGGCGGCGACCGTCTTGAGAAAGCGCCGCCGGGAGCGCTGCGTGGTGTTGTTATCCGAGCTTGTCATGCCAGCTTCCTCCTCACCTGAACCGAGTCCCGATTCTCCGTGCCTGTTTGCCGTCGCACCCGCACTCGCGCGGATTACGCCAGCATCGAAAAGTAGTTCTGCTCCAGTTCGACAAACGCGCTGCCGACGCGGCCGACGGCGCGGTAGAACCGCGCGTTCTCGGCGTTCTCGACGTCTGCGAAGAAACGCCCCATCCATGGCTCCACGTGCCGCTGGAAAAGCTCCCGCTGCCACTCGTAGGAAATATCCTCATCACTGACGATGAACGCCATGATGTCGCAGACCGCCGCCGCGTGATCCTCCGGTTCACTGTTGCCCTCCTGGCGTTCCACGCCCAGCTGCTGCAGATCCTGCCGCAACCGGATCAGGGGCCGTTCCATGAGCGAGCCGGTTTCGTACCAGGAGGCGTAGGGGGTCAGCTCGCCCCCGCCCACACCGATGAACAGGTCGTTGAACTCCCGCTTGAGCGCCTCGGGATCGGCGCCATCGGCTGCGCGCCGCAGCTGGCACCAGGCGTCGGCCAGGGCATCGCCCTCGCTGCCGTCGCGCGCCGCAATGCCCCGCAGCACGCCGAGCACCCGGTCGTCCGGGGGCGCAGCCAGCAGGTTGCCGAGAAGGGTCCAGGTGCCGGCCCGGAGTTCGTCTTCACGGGTGGTCGCCCTGGCGCTCGGATTGGTGCTGTCGTCTCTGCTCATGATGACCGCTTCAGTTCACCCTGTTGTCCGAGCCCTGCTCGGACTCGTACATGTCGACCACGCGGCAGTCGCCGCACATCTGCAGCCGGCGACGGCTCGATTCCGACTGGAACATGTGGTGGCCATCCAGCCGCTGCAACATGCGCTCGATGACGCTCGGGGTCGCGAACGGTTTGCCGCAGACCACGCATTCGAAAGGTTCTTCCTCATTCAGCACGCGCGGCTGACGCCGCTCCTCCCAACTGAAAAGATAGCGTGCTTCAAGGGAGATCGCCTCCTCCGGACAGGCGGTCTGGCATAGTCCGCACTGGACGCAGAGGTCTTCGGTGAAATTCAGCTGCGGCTTGTCGCCTGCGTCGGTCAGTGCACGCGTGGGGCAGACCTGGGGGCAGGCCATGCAGAGCGTGCACTTGCCCGTGTCGACCATGACCTGGCCGAAGGGCGCTCCGGCCGGGAGGCTCGCGGTCTGCGGCCGGACGGGCGCGTTCTCAGCAAGGTGGTCGATGGCCAGCCGCAGCGTGCCGCGCTTTTCGTTGAAGGTGTCGAACGCCGCAGGGGCCACGGGCTCGAACGCGGTCAGCGCCTGCAGCGCAGCCGCCACGCCGCCCTCACGCGCGGTCAGGCCGATGCGCTCGCCGCTGAGCTCCAGCGCATCCAGCAGCCGCCGGGTATAACCAATCTGGCGTTCCAGCTCGGAGCGCACTGTCGGTGGCACCTGCGGCGTGTCCAGCAGTGCAATACCCGAGGCCCCGTAAGCCAGGGAGGCCAGCCAAAGGTCCATGCCCACGGAGCCGATCTCGGCAACGGGCACGGGAATGACCGTGTCAGGCAATTCGGCGGCCAGAGCATTGAGACGCTCTGCCCCGGCTTCCTCGTCATGGAACAGCAGCACCGGATGGGTCCCGCCCGCCTCGCGGAAGGCCTGCAGCATCGCCCGGATACGGGCCGCCATGTCCTTCGGGC
>SLMR01000247.1 GCA_007133445.1 Aquisalimonas sp.
AAGGCGGCGGGCAGGCTGGTCATGGCCTGTTCGGTGGCCGCACGGTCGGTGATGTCGAACTGGAGGGTGTGCACACGCTCCGGCCCGCCGAGCTGCTCTTGCATGGCCTGCAACCGGTCGCCGCGACGACCGGTGATGATGACCTTCCAGCCCTGTTCGCTGAAGCGCTGCGCCGTGGCGGCGCCGAAGCCGGAGGTGCCGCCGGTGATGAGTATGGTGCCCGTCATGATGATCCTCCCCATGTAATCGAGTGCTTCATTCTTGCATACCATCCCGAGACCGTCCCCGGCCTTCAGCGCCTTGGGAAGAGTTGATCGACATCAACAGTCTGCCCCACAACGGCTGGTAGGTTGCGAGCATGTCAGCTGGAGGATGACCCGATGACGGATGCCCCGGAGACGCTGCAGACGCTCGTCCGCACCCTCGAGAGCGGCGACCAGCGCCACGCGATACGCGCACTGAGCCGTGATGAGCTGACTCCCTGGAAATACGCTGAACTGGCCTTCACCTCGCAGTGCCTTTCCGCAGGCCTGGCGCGCGCGGGCATTGCGAAGGGCGAACCGGTGGGTCTGCTTGCCCCGAACTCGGCCGAGTGGATGGTGGCCTGCCTGGCCATTCTTGACGCTGGCGCGGTGGTCACTCCGCTGGATACCCAGATGCCGGCCGCGGAACTCACCCACGCCATCCAGGACAGCGGCATCCGGCATGTTTTCACGGCCGGCGAGGCGGCCCGTCGACTGGAGCAACTGTCGCTGGACCAGCCACCCCGGGCGATCCACCTGGACGCGGCTGCCGATGCGGCGGACGGCTGGCGTGCGTGGTGTGCCGACCGACCGGATCCGGCCTCGATCCCGCCGGTCACCCCGGCCGACCAGGCCGCGCTGTTCTACACATCGGGGACGACGGGACCCCCCAAGGGCGTGCCCCTCACCCATGGCAACATTGCCTCCAACGCGGCCGGGCTGCTGAGCGTCGAGGTCGGCCGCCCCGATGACCGCATCCTGGTGCCGCTCCCGTTTCACCATGTGTACCCGTTCACCATCGGCATCATCGTTGTGCTGGCCCTGGGGGCCACCGCGGTTCTGCCCTATTCGGTGCTCGGCCCACAGATCGTCCGGGCAATGCGCGAAGGGGATGCGACGGTGCTTCTGGGCGTGCCACGGCTCTACGAAGCACTGGACGCAGCAATCCGCAGCCGGGTCGCCGAGCGGGGCACGGTGCCGCGCCTGCTCTTTCAGGGCATGCTGCGGGCCTCCCGCCTGGCGCGGCGGCGTTTCGGCTGGCGCGCGGGGCCACTGCTGTTCCGCGGCCTGCACGGGCGCATGGCGCCGTCGCTGCGCCTTGTCGTGGCCGGCGGGGCCGCCCTGGACGCCGATCTGGCCGAGCGGCTGCAGGCACTCGGCTGGGAGGTGGGCACCGGCTACGGGCTGACGGAGACATCCCCCATCCTGACCTACAACCCGCCGGAGCGGGTGCGCATCGGCTCCGCGGGGCTGGCGCTGCCAGGGGTGGAGCTGCGCCTGGCGGACCCGGACGAGCGCGGTCTGGGAGAGGTTCAGGCCCGCGGGCCGAACGTGTTCAGCGGCTACTGGAACCTGCCGGACAAGACCGCACGCGCCTTTACCGAGGACGGCTACTACCGCACCGGCGATCTCGGCCGATTCGATGCCGACGGCTACCTCTACCTGGAGGGAAGGGCCTCCGAGATGATCGTGCTGCCGGGCGGCGAGAACATCGATCCGGAGCGGGTCGAACACGCCCTGATGGCCGTGGACGCAATCCGTGACGCCGGCGTCCTCGAGCACGAGGGAAGGCTTGCCGCCGCGCTGCACCCGGAGCAGAGCGTCATCCGCGGCCTGGACGCGGACCAGGTAGAGGAACGGATGCAGCAGTCCCTCACCGAGGCCAACAACACCCTGCCCAGCCACCACCAGGTGGGCCACTTCCGGATCAGTCCCGACCCCCTTCCGCGGACCCGCCTGGGCAAGCTGCGGCGGCACAAGCTCCGCGAGCGCTTCGCCGAGCTGGGCCAGAGCGACCTTGGGGCTGCGCTGACGCCTGGCCCGATCCCCGAGGAGCAGATGGCCGCCGAGGACCAGCAGCTTCTGCAGATGGCGGTGGTCCGCCGCGTATGGAGCAAACTCGCCGAGCGTTTCCGGGATCGGCGGCTGACCCCGGACAGCAGCATGCACCTGGATCTGGGCGTCGACTCCCTGGGTTGGGTCGACCTGACTCTGGAGCTGCAAGAGCGCTGCGGCGTTCTGTTGGCCGAAGAGGCCATCGCCCGGATCGACACGGTGCGCGACCTGCTGCGGGAGGCGGCGGAGGCAGAAGAAGCCACCGGTTCAGGTGTCACGCTGGCCGAGCAGCTGCGCCAACCCGAGCTGTTGTTGAGCGACGACCAGCTGGCCCTCCTAGAACCGCAACGCGGGCATGAGCGCATGACTGGACGAGCGCTGCTGGCCCTGGACCGGGCCGTGATGCGGGTCTGGTTCCGGCTGCGCGTGCGCCAGACGGCTCCGGACCTGCCGGACGGCCCCGTGGTGCTGGTGCCGAACCACCAGAGTGCCTTGGATGCCCCGACCCTCGCCGCGGCGCTGCCGCAACCCATGCTCGAGCGCCTGTACTGGGGCGGCTGGACGGGCATCATGTTCCGTTCGGCCATCCGGCGCTGGTTCAGCCGCTGCATCAACGTCCTGCCCGTGGACCCGTACGGCGGCCCTGGAACCGCTCTCGGCCTGGCGGCCGCCGCCCTGGCCCGAGGCCACAGCCTGACCTGGTTCGCCGAGGGTGCTCGTTCTCCGGACGGCCAGCTGCAACCCTTCCAGCCGGGGATTGGTCTGTTGCTGCGCTCACAGTCGGCCGTGGCGTTGCCCGTGTATATCCATGGCACCCATGCGGCGCTGCCCCCCACACGCCGCTGGCCCCGCCGGCACCCGGTCACCGTCACCCTGGGCACGCCGGCAACCGCCACGGAACTGGAACGGGAAGGCAGCGGCGAACAGCCCCATGACCGGATCGCACACGCCCTGCAGCAACGGCTCGCTGCCCTGGCAGAAGGACACGTCGCAAGTGATAACGAGTAGACCACATTGCCGCCCGTGAACCTGTATCGTCTCTGGACGACGCAATAGCCAACAGCCGCAGCGTTCCAGGGCATACGTGAGCAAAGCGCCAAGAGCCACCGCGACCACCCGCATGGACGAACTTCGCCGGGTTGCCCTGAGCAAGCGGCGCGTCTACTCGTGGACGCTCGTCTGCTGGGCGCTGATCGTGCTGCTCAGCTGGTGGTTCCGCTCCCCGGGTGATTGGTTTCTGGCCTACGTCTATCCCGCCGTCGCCGTGGCGTGCGCGATCCTGCTGGTGATGCTGTGGCGGCAGACCCTGCCACTGCGGGGCATGGAAATGCTTATGTTGGGGTTTGGCGCGACGATCATACTCAGCCGCCTGGCCTGGCATTTCCACGCACCCGGGAGTATCGAGGCGCAACTGCTGAATCTCATCGGTGGCCATTACTGGGCCGTGGCGCTACTGCTCATTGCTACCGTTGGCATTCTCGACCGACACCGCGGCGTGCTCTTCGGATTGCTGATCATCGTGGCCTCTGCGGTGCTCGCCGGCTCGGGCCTGCTTGCCGAGGCGAGCCAGTCAGAGGTGGCGGGGGCGACGGTCATGAAGCTGGTGCGCGTGCACATCTTCCTCATCGCGATGCTGGCGTTGGTGGCATCCACGGCCGTCCTGCGGGATCAGCTTCGCAGCGCCATGGCGCGCGCGGAAAGCTGGCAACGCTGGGCAAACACCGATGTCCTCACCGGACTCGCCAACCGCCGGGCCGGCGAGCAGTTTCTGGCTGAGCAGGCCGCTGGGGCTGCTCAGAATGGGCAACCGCTATCGGTCCTGCTGGTGGACATCGACCGATTCAAGCACATCAACGACACGCATGGGCATACAGTGGGCGACGAGGTCATCGCGGCCATCGCCCGCCTCCTGGAAGCCAGCGTCCGTACTGGTGACATGGTGGCCCGCTGGGGCGGGGAGGAGTTCCTGGTGGTCGCACCGCGCGCGGAGACGGATGAAGCCGCCGCCATCGGAGCACGTATCCGGCGTGCGGCGGCAGGGACACCCGTTGCCGGGGTCCAGTGCTCTGTCACAATCGGCGTGGCCGAGTACCATCCCGGCGAGCAGCCCCATCACCTGGTCAGCCGCGCTGATGGCTGCCTGTACGAGGGGAAGAGCTCCGGGCGCAACAAGGTCATGGTGTCACGATCCGTTGATGGCGGCGTGGCGCAGGCCGCTTGCTGCGAGCTGGAAACCTCGCTCATCTAGCCTCAGGCGGGCTCCCGGGCACGTTCTTCGGCCTCCAGCTCGGCCATGTCGTGGCTCACGGCATTGGTGGAGCGCGTGAACCGCGCGAGCAGGTCGTAGAGCACCGGCGTGAGGAACAGCGTCAGCAGGGTGGCGAAGCTGAGCCCGCCGATGATGACGATGCCGATGGCACCGCGGCTCTCGGCGCCGGCACCGGTGGAGAGCACCAGCGGCAGAGCGCCGAACACGGTGGACACGGCCGTCATCAGGATCGGCCGGAAGCGCAGGGTGGCGCCCTCGATGACGGCCTCGCGCACGGTACGGCCCTGGTCACGCAACTGGTTGGCGAACTCCACCATGAGGATGCCGTTCTTGGCCATCAGCCCGATCAGCAGGATCATCCCGATCTGGCTGTAGATGTTCAGCGTGATGCCGGTGAAGAAGAGCGCGCCCAGCGCACCGGTCACCGCCAGCGGCACGGAGACCATGATGATGGCCGGGTGGATGAAGCTCTCGAACTGCGCGGCCAGCACCAGGAACACCACCAGCAGCGCCAGCCCGAAGGTGATGTAGATGGCCGTGGAGGTCTCCATGAACTCTTGGGACTGGCCGAGGTAGCTGACCTGGGCCTCGTCGGGGAGCTCCTCGGCGGCGATGCCGCGCAGGTATTCCAGGGCGCTGCCCAGGTCGTAGCCTTCGGCCAGGGAGGCTTCGATGGTGACCGACGGCAGGCGGTTGACGCGGGTGAGCACCGGCGGCGAGCCCACCTCCTCGAACTCAAGCATGCTGGAGAGGGGAATCAGCTCGTTGTTGTTACCGGTACGCACGAAGATGTTCTCGAGGTCCGAGGGCGAGGCGCGATCGGCGTCCTCGGCCTGGACGATGACATCGTACTCGCGGCCGCGATCCAGGTAGGTGGTGATCTGCCGCGAGGCGAGCATGGTCTGCAGGGTGCGGCCCACGTCGTCGATGGCCACGTCAAGGTCCGCCGCCAGCTCACGGTTGACGCTTACATTGAGCTGCGGGCGGGTTTCCTCGTAGTCGGCATCGAGGCCCTGCAGGTTGGGGTTCTCACGCGCGCGCTCGAGGATGCGCTCGCTCCAGTCGCCGAGCTGGTCGTAGGTGGAACCGCCTATGACGAACTGCACCGGCTGCTGGAAGCCGCTCTGACCGAGCCCCGGCGGATTCACGGCGAACGAGCGCACGCCCGGGATTTCATCAAGCTGCGGCCCAATCTCGGAGGCGATTTCCTGCTGGGACCGCTCCCGCTCGCCCCATGGTGTCAGCCCGAGAATGGTGAAGCCACTATCCACGCGCCCGCGGAAGCCGACAATGGAGAATACCCGCCAGGCCTCGCCCTGCTCCACGTACTGATCGAGCATGTCCTCGATCTTGCGCATCTGGTCGTCGGTGTAGCGCGCCGTAGCGCCCTGGGGCGCACTGCTGGGGATGATGATGACGCTGCGGTCCTCGGTGGGCGTGAGCTCCTCCGGCAGCACCTGGAAGAGCTGGAATGCCATCAGCCCCGCGGCCACGCAGACGGCGATGACCACCAGCGGGACGCTCAGCGCCCGCCTGAGAATGGCCTGGTAGCCATTGGTCAGCCCCGTGAACACGCGCTCCGTGGCGCGGTGCAGCCGCCCCTCACCGGCAGGAGGTCGCAACCATTTCGAACACAGCACCGGCGCCAGGGTCAGTGCGACCACACTGGAGAACGCCACGGCAGCGGCCAGCA
>SLMR01000386.1 GCA_007133445.1 Aquisalimonas sp.
GGATCATGCTGTTCGACGAACCCACCTCGGCACTTGACCCGGAACTGCGGGGCGAAGTGCTCCAGGTGATGCGGGACCTGGCCGCCGAAGGCATGACCATGCTCATCGTCACCCACGAAATGCGCTTCGCGGAGGCCGCGGCACATCGCCTGATCTTCATGGACCACGGCCGGATCGTCCACGACGGCCGCCCCGGCCCCATGTTCACCGACCCGCCTTCCGCGCGTTTCCGCGAGTTCCTGGGGCACGTGAAGTCGTAGCCCCGGAGTCGACGAGTCCGGAGCTCTCTGTTCGGCTAACCTCCGGGCGCTGCCTGTCAGTGCACCACGGTCACCGGGCACGGCGCCGCATGCAAAACCCGTTGGCTGATGCTGCCGAGCAGGAACTCGCGCAGACGGCCTTGGCCGCGCCGGGCCATGATGACCTCCGCCCCCCTGATCGCACGCGCATGGTCGATGATCGCCCGGGCCGGCTGACCCGCCCGCCGGATCTCTTCCACCGCCACCACATCGGTATCGAACTGGTCCCGGGCACGGGCGAAGGCCTGCACCGAATCAGCCTGGGCAACGTCCTTGAATGCCTCCTCGGAAAGCTGGTCCGCCCCCTGCAGCTCCGCATGCGCGCCACCACCTTCGGCGTAGATTTCCCCGGGCGATGACGGAAAAACGTGCAGCAGATGGACCGCGGCACCGGTGGCGCGGGCCACCGCATTCGCATGGCGCGCCGCGGCAAGGCACTGCTCCGAGTCGTCCACCGGCACAATAATGACGGCACCGCCGCCCGGCTCCGCCTCCTTTTCCGGGTCGCAGGTCACCGCCGTGACGGGGTACTCCGTACGGTGAATGAGGCCTTCCGTCACGCTGCCAACCAGCAGTTCCCAGATTTCCCCGGCGCCGCGGCGCCCCATGACGATGACGGGCCCGTCAAAGCCGTGGGCATAGTGGGCCACCGCATCCGCGGGGTCGCCGCTGAGAATCCGGTCCGTGACCTCGACGTCGCCTGCCAGTGCCGCCCGCGTCGCTTCGAAGACGCGGCGGGCGCTGGCTCGACGCATGCGATCGAACTCCTGTGCGGAGACCCGTTCGTCCACCGCCTCACCTCCGGTGTAGCCCATACGCTGCATGATCATGCCCGGCGTATCCTCGAACACATGTAGCAGTTCCATGCGCGCCCCGGCGGCGCGCGCCAGCCGTTCGCCGTACCGTGCCGCAGAGTTGGCGTGTACCGAACCATCCACCGGGATCAGGACCGTTCCGATTGCATTGCTCATGGTTACTACCTCAGTGACTGTGGACCTTTCACAAGTATTTGCCACAACCGCGCATTCGTGAACGCCTTCTGATCTCTTCAGGCGTGCCAGTCAGCGAACGCCGCAACAACGGGACCGCCGGGACCATGCCTCAAGGCCACTTGCGCGCCCCCGATACTGCGCTAAACTTAAATAGTAGACCAGTCGGTCAACGGGTGAGACATGGCGACGACAACCAAGGATGACCTCCTGGATACGGGCATGGGCCTGCTCCTCCGGCACGGCTACAACGACCTGGGCATTCAGGCCATCCTGCGCGCCACCGGCACTCCCAAGGGATCTTTCTACCACTACTTCCGTAGCAAGGAAGATTTCGCGCTGCAGGCCATTGACCGCTACATGGCCGAAGTGCACCAGGGGCTGGACGATGCGCTGACGGACCCCACCCTGCCGCCGCTTGCACGCGTACGACGGTTCTTTGAGATCTCCCGTGACAAGTACGGTGGCGACGGCTACCTGGGCTGCATGCTCGGTGGCCTGGGGCAGGAGATGTCCGGAATCAGCGAGGTCTTCGCCCACCGGATCGAGCGGTGCTTCTCGGAGATCGGCGACCGACTGGCCGCCTGCCTGGCGGAAGCCCGTGAGCAGGGGGACCTCAGCCCGAATGCCGACCCGCAGGCCATGGCCGAACTGTTGCTGAACTGTTGGGAAGGAGCCGCGCTGCGCAGCCGCCTGCGCCGTGACCCCCAGCCGCTGGACGAGATGCTCGATTTCTATTTCGCGCGCGCCCGCTCGGCCTGAGGCCGGCGCGGGTGCCGCCGGAACCGGCGCCACACGGGGCAGCCCGCCGGTCCGACCCGCGCTGCGCTGCTCCAGCCGTGGCCGCTCTGTGGCCACGGTCCGAAGTACGGGGACAGTCGAGCGGAGGAATCGCACCATGATGGAAGTCCAACTACGCTCTAACGAAGGGGACCGGCTGGTGTCGGTCAATCTTGGCGGTCTGGCGTTGTCCGTGCGTGGCGAGTTGGCATACGGACAGGACGCCAACAGCCCGATGGCACAGAAGATCCGGGCCATCGACGGCGAACGTGGTCCGGCCGTGATCGTCCGCTGCGCTGATCGGCGGGATGCGCTGCAATGCCTGGAGTTCGCCGAGCGCTTCGGCCTGTTGGTCACCATGACCAATGACCGCAGCAACCCCGGCGCATGGGACGGCTGTGACCGGGGCATCGCGGTGGACCTCTCCGCGTTGTCGCGGAAGGGCGCAATGCACGGGTAGGCCGGCGAACGCGCAGGATAACGGCGCTTCGCGCGGTCATTAGCCATGGCCGGGCCTGCCATCGGGCCCGGCCATGCGGGGAGTGTAACGATGCACGTTGCACCCACGATTCGGTTCTGCCGCCTGCCAGGCGGCTCCAACGTGGCCTACGCGGCGCTGGGCTCCGGAAAGCCGCTGGTGATGCTGCCGGGATGGCTCTGCCATGTGCGCGAGCTGTGGAGCCATCCGGCGGCGGCCAGTGCCAGAGCCCGCCTCGCAGAGCGGTACCGTTTCATCTGGTACGACCGCCTGGGCTGCGGCCTGTCGGATCATCGCGGCTTCGAGCTGTCCGTCGAGAACGACGTGGCACAACTCCAGGCTGTCCTGGACAGCGAAGGGATCCAACGGGCGAATCTGCTTGGCTATTCCTTCGGTGCAGGCCCCGCGGCCGTGTTCGCCGCCCGCCATCCCGAACGGGTTGAGCGGGTCGCGTTCTACTCGGCGTTCGCCCGGGGGAGCGCGATCACCACCCCCGAACGTTTCGCCGCCCTCAAGCACCTGATCCGGATGCACTGGGGCCTCGGTTCCAGGACGCTTGCGGCGATGATCGTCCCCAACGGAAATGCCAGGGACATCCAGTGGTTCACGCGGTTCCAGCAGGTCGCGGCCAGCGCCACCATGGCGGAGGCCCTGATCGACCACATCCAGCACATGGACGTCCGCGCCTGGCTTCCGGACGTCCGCGCCCCGGCCATGGTGCTGCACCATCGCGATGACCATGCGGTGCCCTTGAGCGCCGGCCAGGAGGTCGCCGCGCTCCTGCCCGACTGCACGCTGCAGATCCTGGACGGGGACGAGCATGACCCGTTCATCCGCGATTCCGGCACCGTAGTGGATACCCTGCTCGCATTCCTGTCCGGTCACGCCACACGCACCAATACCCGTAACGGCGCTCCTCCCGAGAAGCTCAGCCACCGTGAGCAGGAGGTGCTCGCGCTGATCACCCACGGACTGTCGAACAAGCGGATTGCGGCCACACTCGGGATCAGCGCCGGCACCGTGGAACGACACGCCTGCAATATCTACGGCAAGCTGGGTGTGCGTAGTCGCGCGGAAGCCATTCGCTCCGCGCTGACCATGAACCTCTCCTCACCGCACCCGTTCCCACAGGAACCCACGCAGTAACCGGCCTGCCGTCCAACACGAGTGGTCGCGGGGACCGCACGCGCCCGTTCCTGCGCCGTCCAACTGCACTACAGGATTTCCGATAGCGTTCACTGCCGGGTCGCCCGGATGCGCTCCCCACCCCACCGCTGCACCCTGAGTGATGGACGGACCGGGCAATGGAGGATCGCATCATGACGAACCCGATCAACCAGGAACACGCGCCGATGGGCAAGGCAACAGACTACACCCTGGAAGGCACCATGCTGGAGATCTGCTCCTGCGGCTCGCCCTGCCCCTGCTTCATCGGTGAGGACCCGCACGGGGGTGAGTGCTTCGGCGTGATCGCTTTCCACCTGGAGCGCGGGCGCATCGGGGACGTGGACGTCTCCGGGCGCACGGTGGTGAACATCGCCCACATTCCCGGGAACGCATTGTCGGGCGGATGGCGATCCGTGCTGATCGTCGATGACGGCGCCGCGGACCTGCAGCACGACGCCCTCGTGAACGCGTTCACCGGGCAACTCGGCGGCGGCCTGGCCGACCTGGCAGGCCTGGTGGGCGAACTGGTCGACGTACGACGGGCACCCGTGCGGCACAGCGTCAATGGAGCCGAGGGACAGTTCGAGGTCGAGGGCATCATCGCGGCGGACATGGAACCGATCCAGTCGTCCCCCGACGGTACCACCGCCACGCTCTACGACAGCGCCTTCACCACGGTCAAGGGCGCGCCGGCCTACCTGGGCAAGTCCCGGCACTACCGCGTGACACTGCCCGATGCGGGCATGAGCTGGTCGTTCCAGGGACGCAACACCATCCAGACGGCCTGGCGCATGGAGCACGCGGGATGAGTTCGATTGCAACGACGGGACCGCGGTGGCCCGTGCCGCCGGTGGTGGCCGCGACGATTGCCCTGGCGTGGGGGTTGGCGTTGGTGTCGGAGTACACGGGCCGGATGCAGTGGGTCCATCACCACCACCTGGTGACTGATCACCTCACGCTACTGGCCAGCGTGGCCCTGTTCCTGCTCGCGTGGCAGGTGCACATCGCCGCCATGATGCTGCCGTCATCGCTGCCCATGATCGGGCTGTTCCGCCGGGCATCGGCCCGCCAGGCGCATCCGGCGCTCGCGCGGGCCGCTTTCCTTGGTGGCTACCTGGTGGTCTGGACCGGGTTCGGGCTGGCTGCCGTGCTGGGTGACACCCTCGTCCACTCCACGCTGCACCACCAGCCGGCGCTGACAGGGAACCCCGGTCTGGTGGCCGGCGGCATCATCATCCTGGCAGGGGCGTTCCAGTTCTCGTCACTGAAGGACCGCTGCATGGAACAGTGTCGCCATCCGGCCGCCTTCATCACCCGCCACTACCGCCAGGGCGTGATGGGGGGATTCCAGCTCGGGCTGCGCCACGGCCTGTTCTGTCTGGGGTGCTGCTGGGCGCTGATGCTGATCATGTTCGTGGTGGGCATCGCCAATCTCGCGTGGATGCTCCCGCTGGCGCTCCTGATGCTCTACGAGAAAATCGGCCCCGGGGGCACCCGGGTGGTACGTCCGGTCGGCGGCCTGCTGATCCTGCTCGGCCTGTCGGTAATGGTGGATCCGCGACTGGGGATGATACTCGGCATCGGGCACTGACGTGCGCGGCTGCCCTGGCATGAGAGCAACGGTCAGAATGGCGATCCGGGAAGATCGACACCACGTCCGAGCACGCCCTCCAGGCTGGCACCGATGCGCAGCAGGTGCTCTTCCTGCCATGGCCCCGCCAGCAGCTGCAGCCCCACGGGCATGCCCGCGGCATCCACACCCACCGGCATGGTGAGCCCGCACAGCCCCATCAGGTTGCCAACCATGGTGTTCCGCAGCGCCAGTACATTGTGGCGTGCGTAATCGGCCGGATCAGCCACATCCCCCACCCGGGGTGGTGTCACGGCGACCGTGGGTGTCAGGAGGGCATCGACGGTGGCGAGCGTCTCGGCGGCATCCCGGGCCATGGCGTGAAGGTGCTGGCGGCGCTGGATGTAGGCCGTGGCCGTCAGTGTCTCTGCCGCGCGCACCCGCGCCGCGACGACGGGGTCCAGGGTCTGCAGGTGACCCGGGCTCTCCTGCTCCAGAAAGGCAGCCAGTTCCGGCGCGGCAAGCCCGCCCGCGGTGAAGATGTCGAACGCTTCCCGGGTGTGCGGCAACTCCAGGGGCACCAGAGCCACACCGGCGCGCTCCAGCGTCTTCACCGCCCCTTCCACGGCTTCGGCAACCCCCGGGCTGCAGTCATCCCAGAAGAACGCCTCCGGCACGCCGAGGCGGAGCGCGCGCGGGTCCTGCGGCGGCTCCCGGCC
>SLMR01000291.1 GCA_007133445.1 Aquisalimonas sp.
ACACCTGCGCGCCCAGGAAGTGGCCGCGGAGAACCATCTGCCCTGCATCTACCTGGTGGACTCCGGCGGCGCCAACCTGCCGAACCAGGACAAGGTGTTCCCGGACCGCGATCACTTCGGCCGCATCTTCTACAACCAGGCCAACATGTCGGCGGCCGGCGTGCCGCAGATTGCCGTTGTCATGGGCTCGTGCACCGCCGGCGGCGCCTACGTGCCCGCCATGTCCGACGAGAGCATCATCGTCAAGGAACAGGGCACCATCTTCCTGGGTGGCCCGCCGCTGGTGAAAGCCGCCACCGGCGAGGTGGTCAGCGCCGAGGAACTGGGCGGCGCCGACGTCCACTCGCGCACTTCAGGCGTCACGGACCACTACGCCCTGAACGATGCCCATGCGCTGGGGATCGTGCGCCAGAGCGTGGGCTACCTGAACGGCACCAAGCAGGTGGATCTGGACATTCGCGAGCCGGAAGAGCCGCTGTACGACCCCGAGGAGCTGCATGGGGCGATCCCCACGGACCTGCGCAAGCCCTACGATGTGCGCGAAGTCATCGCGCGCATCGTCGATGGCTCGCGCTTCGAGGAATTCAAGCAGCTCTACGGCACCACGCTGGTCTGCGGCTTTGCGCGCATCTTCGGCTATCCGGTGGGCATCATCGCCAACAATGGCGTGCTGTTCTCGGAATCGGCCCTGAAAGGCGCCCATTTCGTCGAACTGTGCAGCCAGCGCGGCATTCCGCTGGTGTTCCTGCAGAACATCACCGGCTTCATGGTGGGCAGCAAGTACGAGGCCGGCGGCATCGCGAAGGACGGCGCCAAGCTGGTCACGGCGGTGGCGTCCACCAGCGTGCCCAAGTTCACGGTGATCATCGGCGGCAGTTTCGGCGCCGGCAACTACGGCATGTGCGGCCGCGCCTACTCGCCCCGGTTCCTGTGGATGTGGCCCAATGCCCGGGTGTCGGTGATGGGCGGTGATCAGGCCGCCAACGTCATGGCGCAGGTCCGGCGTGACGGCCTGGAGCGCAAGGGCGAGAGCTGGAGCGCCGAGGACGAGGAGGCGTTCAAGCAGCCCATCCGCGAGCAGTACGAGCACCAGGGCCACCCCTATTACGCCACCGCGCGGCTGTGGGACGACGGTGTCATCGATCCGGCGGACACCCGCATGGTCCTGGGCCTGGGCATTTCCACCAGTCAGAACGCGCCGACGCGGGACACGCGCTTCGGCGTCTTCCGCATGTAACGGAGCCGACGCAGTCATGAGCCATGAAGCCTCCATCCGGGTCGAGCACCGTGCCGGAGTCGCGCTGGTCACCATGAACCGGCCCGACCGGCACAACGCCTTCGACGATACGTTCATCGCCGAGCTCACGCACATTCTCAAGGACCTGGAGCGTAATCCGGCCGTGCACGTGGTGGTCCTGAGCGGCAACGGCAAGAGCTTCTCCGCCGGCGCCGACCTCAACTGGATGCAGCGCATGGCGGGCTACACGAAGGAGCAGAACGAGGCCGACGCCCTGGCGCTCGCCGAGCTCATGGAGACGCTGGACGGCCTCGCCAAGCCCACCATCGCCCGGGTCCACGGCGCCGCCTTCGGTGGCGGCGTCGGGCTGGTGGCCTGTTGCGACATCGCCATCGCCTCCGACCAGGCGACCTTCTGCCTCTCCGAGGTGAAACTGGGGCTGATCCCGGCGGCCATCTCGCCCTACGTGGTGAAGGCCATGGGCGAGAAGAACGCCCGGCGCTACTTCGTGACTGCCGAGCGTTTCGACGCCGCGGAGGCGGCGCGCGTCGGCCTGGTCCACGAGCGCGTCCCCGCCGAGGCGCTGGACGCCCGCATCCAGGAGGTGCTGAAGCAAATGCACGGCAACGGCCCCGAGGCCATGGCTGCCGCCAAGGACCTGGCCCGTGCGGTGAGCCGCAGCCCCGTGGACCGCACCATGATCGAGGACACTGCCCGGCGCATCGCCGCCATCCGGGTCGGTGACGAGGGCCAGGAAGGCATATCCGCCTTCCTGGAGAAACGCAAACCGGCGTGGCTGCAGGAGTAAACCAGGCATGTTCCGTACGGTGCTGATCGCCAACCGCGGTGAAATCGCCTGCCGCATCGCCCGCACCTGCCGCGCCCAGGGCGTGCGTACCGTGGCCGTCTACTCGGAGGCGGACGTCGAGGCGCTGCACGTGCACGCCTGCGACGAGGCCTGGCCCATCGGCCCGGCGCCGGCGCGGGAGAGCTACCTCAATACCGAACGCATCCTCGAGGTAGCTCGCCGCAGCGGCGCCGAGGCCATTCACCCCGGGTACGGCTTCCTGTCCGAGAACGCGGAGTTTGCCGAGGCCTGCGAGCGGGCTGGCGTGCGCTTCATCGGCCCACCGGCCTCGGCCATTCGCGCCATGGGCTCCAAGAGCGCCGCCAAGAGCATCATGCAGGACGCCGGTGTGCCGCTGGTGCCCGGCTACCACGGCGAGGATCAGAGCCTCGACCACCTGCGCGCGGTGGCCGAGGAAATCGGCTACCCGGTGCTGATCAAGGCCTCCGCCGGCGGCGGCGGCAAGGGCATGCGCCGGGTCGACGCCCCCGCGGACTTCGGTGACGCCCTGGACGGCGCCCGGCGCGAGGCGAAGGCGAGTTTCGGCGATGACACGGTGCTGCTGGAGAAATACCTGCTGCAGCCCCGGCACGTGGAAGTGCAGGTCTTCGCCGACAGCCACGGCAACGCCGTCCATCTGTTCGAGCGCGACTGCTCCGTGCAGCGCCGCCACCAGAAGGTGATCGAAGAAGCGCCGGCGCCCGGATTGTCCGACGACAAGCGCCAGGCCATGGGCGAGGCGGCGGTGGCCGCGGCCCGGGCCATCGGCTACCAGGGCGCGGGCACCGTGGAGTTCATCATGGACGCCCACGGCGAGTTCTTCTTCATGGAGATGAACACCCGCCTGCAGGTGGAGCACCCGGTCACGGAGATGATCACCGGCGAGGATCTGGTGGCCTGGCAACTGCAGGTGGCCGCCGGCGGCGCCCTGCCCCGCAACCAGCAGGATCTCGCCTTCAGCGGCCACGCCTTCGAGGCGCGGATCTACGCCGAGGACCCGGACCGGGACTTCCTGCCAGCCATCGGCACGGTCGCCGGCTTGCGCACGCCGGATGAACACCGGCATGTGCGCATCGACACCGGCATCCGCGAGGGCGACACCATTTCGGTGCACTACGACCCCATGATCGCCAAGCTGGTGGTCTGGGACACGGATCGACCTGCTGCGCTGCTGCGCCTGCGCAACGCGCTGCAGGCGTTCACGGTGGCCGGCACCACCACCAACGTCCGCTTCCTGGAGCGCATCGCCGGGCATCCGGCCTTCGCCGAGGGCGGCGTCGACACCGGCTTCATCGAGACCTACCGCGCTGACCTGTTCCCGGCGCCGACGCCGCCGTCGGATCGACTGCTGGCCGTCGCGGCGCTGTTCGAACTGCTCAGCGTGGACCAGGCCGCCACTGAGCGCGCCCGCGCCTGCGGCGACCCCTGGTCGCCGTGGCACAGCACCGATGGCTGGCAGCCCAACAGCGACAACCACCACGTGCTGCACTTCCTGGACGGCGACGACGACCTGGAGGTCGTCGCCCACTACCGGCGCGACTGTTTCCACCTGGACCTGCCGGGCGGCACCGTGCGCGCCGAGGGCAACCTGGCGGCGGACGGACAGATGCGGGTGGTCCTGGACGGCGTGCACCTCAACGCCCGGGCACTGCAGACCGACCACCGCCTGCGGGTCTCCATCGGCGACGAAGAACGGGAGCTGGTCATCCACGACCCGCTCGCCGCCGGCATGGCCGACGAGGTCCGCGAAGGCAGCCTCACGGCCCCCATGCCCGGCACCGTGCTACAGGTGCTGGTCCAGGAAGGCGATCACGTGGAGGAAGGCGCCGCGCTCATGGTGCTGGAGGCCATGAAGATGGAGCACACCATCCGCGCCTTCGTCTCCGGCAAAGTGGACACGATCAACTTCCGCGAGGGCGAACAGGTGTCAGAGGGCGCCGAGCTGCTCGCCATCGCGGCGGAGGAATGACAGGGTCGCGGCTTGCGCCGCTCCTACGGGGTACGGGGCCCAACGTCGGAAACCCCGTCACATGTCGGGCGTGGCGTAGGGTGCATCTTGATGCACCGCCAACCGACATGCCGGCCAAGGCGGTTCGTCGGAGGCCGTTTACGGTGCATCAAGATGCACCCTACGGGTCGGGGCGCCGGCATTAACCCGGGGCAACGGCGTTGACCGACGATGCCGGCGTCGCCCCGGGGTGCCGATGTGGACCACCTACCCCGTAGGAGCGGCGCAAGCCGCGACCAGAACACTCCACCCGCAACACCGGAGCCACCCATGCCCCTCCCGCAACACGTCCGCATCGTCGAAGTCGGCCCCCGGGACGGGCTCCAGAACGAGCCCGGCACGATCGCCACCGAGACCAAACTGGAACTGATCCAGCGCCTGGCCGACGCCGGCCTGCCCACGGTGGAGGCCACCGCCTTCGTCTCGCCGAAATGGGTGCCGCAGATGGCCGACCACGACACCGTACTGCGCTCCATCCAGCGCAAACCCGACGTCAATTACCCGGTGCTCACCCCGAACATGAAGGGTTTCGAGGCCGCCGCCGACGCCGGTGCCGAGGAAGTCGCCGTGTTCGGCGCCGCTTCGGAGAGCTTCTCGAAGAAGAACATCAACTGCTCCATTGACGAGAGCCTGGAGCGGTTCCGGCCCGTGGTGGAGGCGGCCCTGGCGCGTGACATCCGCGTGCGCGGCTACGTCTCCTGCGTGCTGGGCTGCCCCTACGAGGGCGAGATCGACCCCGCCACCGTGGCCCACGTGGCCAATGAGCTCTACACCATGGGCTGCTACGAGATCTCCCTGGGCGACACCATCGGCACCGGCACACCACTCAAGGCGCGGCGCATGGTGGAGGCCGTGGCCGCGCACGTGCCCATGGACGCCATCGCCGCCCATTTTCACGACACCTACGGCCAGGCACTGGCGAATCTGTATGCGGTCATGGACCTCGGCGTGGCCACGGTGGATACCTCCGTGGCCGGGCTTGGTGGCTGCCCCTACGCCAAGGGCGCCTCGGGGAACGTCGCCACCGAGGACGTGGTGTACATGTTGAATGGTATGGGCATCGAGACCGGTGTGGATCTCCAGGCATTGGCCGCGGTGGGCCGGTGGATTTCCGCGGAGCTCGGCCGGGAGCCGGCGTCGAAGGTGGCGCGGGCGCTTGCAGCGCAGGAGTAGCACCCACCCCCACATGACGCTGCCGACGGTCTGAGCGTCGCACGTCCACAAGCGCTCTGCCTCTGACCGGCGCACACTCCTTTCATCGTGCAGGAGGTGCCCCATGACCCTGAGTGTGTTCGACTTCTTCCGCATCGGCATCGGCCCGTCCAGCTCCCACACCGTGGGGCCCATGCGCGCGGCAAGGATGTTCGTCGAGGCGCTGGAGCGCGACGGCCTGCTGCCCGCCGTCGGTCGGGTGAAGGTGGAGCTGTTCGGCTCCCTGGGAGCTACGGGGCGCGGGCACGGCAGCGGCCCGGCGGTGCTGGCCGGACTGACCGGTGCGGAGCCGGAGACCGTCGACCCTGCCGAGTTGCCACGTCTGGGAAGCGAGGTGCGGGAGCAGCGCCGGCTGCAGCTCCACAACGGCCCACGGGTGCGCTTCCACCCGGACCACGATCTGGTCTTCCACGGCCGCCGCAGTCTGCCCGAACACCCCAACGGCCTGCGCTTCAGCGCCTGGGACCCGCACGACACCCCGCTGGCGACGCGGGACTACTACTCGGTGGGTGGCGGCTTCCTGCGCGGTGAAGGGCTCGACGACGAGGACGGCACGCCACTCCCCTGCCCCTTCACCAATGCCCGGGAACTCCTGGACTGGTGCGAGGCGCGCCAGTGCGCCATCAGTGAGGTGGTGCTCGCCAACGAGGCCGCACTGCGCCCGGACACCGAGACCCGCGCC
>SLMR01000272.1 GCA_007133445.1 Aquisalimonas sp.
GTCCCTGTCGCTTGCGAGCCGTCATGCCTGAAATGGGCCCTCTTGAGGCCGGAGATCAGCTTCAGCTGACGGGGCTCACGCCTGCGGCGGATCCATCCGCACGGATGGCGCCGCGAGTGCGAAGCGCATCGGAGGCCTGTTGCCCTACCTGCCCCGCATTACTTGAAACCGGCAACACCCCGGGGTTTCAGGGGCGCGCGGTGCGTCTATCGTTCCGAGAACAGATGCAGGGCCGATTATGGTGCCAGCCCCGCGCCGTGAGTGCCGCCCTGTCGCGGGCAAACCGGGTTCGGGCTGCCCGTCCGTCGGCGCGGTTGGCAACCGGACGTCGGTGCAGCGTGTGCTGCCTCTGAGAGACAGCGGGGGGCATTGTATTGTCGCGGCGCATCATTTGACAACTTCGCGGCGTCAATCTTGAATATTGCTTTTACCAATACTTCGGGGCCGCCATGACCACCGATCCATCCGGACGCCTCTATTACAAGAACAACCGCGTGAAGCAGTTGCGCGCATTCTGCTACACCGCGCAGGCGGGCAGCATCTCCCGCGCCGCCGAGCGTCTGTTCCTGAGCCAGCCCTCGGTGTCGCTGCAGATCCAGGCCCTGGAGCGCGAACTGGAGATCACGCTGTTCGAGCGCCGCGGCCCGAAGATCACCCTGACTCCCGATGGCAAGGCGCTGTACGAACTCGCGCACCCCCTGGTGGAGGGCATTGACGCCCTGCCCGCGCGCTTCGCCGAGCGCTATCAGAATCTGGAGAGCGGGCGCCTGGATATCGCTGCCGGTGAATCCAGTACGCTGTACCTCATCCCCGACCTGCTCAAGGACTACATGGACCGATTCCCGGACAGCCCGGTGAAACTGCACAACCTGGTGGGCAGCGATCTGCTCCAGGCCCTGCGCAACGATGAAGTGGATTTCGCCATCGGCTCCATGCTGGAGCTGCCGGACGACATTACCTACCGGGCCGTTTACTCCTTCGACACCTCGCTGATCCTGCCCGTGGGTCACCCGCTGGCGGAGCGCGAGCGCATACAGCTGGATGATCTGGCCAGCCAGGAGCTGATCCTGCCGCCACGCCACCTCACCACCTGGCGCCTGGTAAACCTGGTGCTGCAGCAGCACAGCATCCCCTACGAGGTGCGCCTGGAGGTAGGTGGCTGGGAGATCATGAAGGCGTACGTGGAGCGCGGGTTCGGCATCGGTATTGCCAGCAACATCTGTATCACGGGCAGGGAGAACCTGGTGGTGAAATCACTGCCGAGTGTCTTCCCCCGTCGGACCTACGGCGTGATGTGGCGACGGGGCCGTTTCCTGTCACCGCAGGCCAAACGCTTCATGGAACTGATGCAGCCCGGTTTCTTCGACACCCCGGCGGACCCCGGCAGCAGCATGGACACCGACAGCAACCGCGTGTTCGTCCCCTCGGCGGAGGGGGGCTGACAACTGCGGGACGGCTCGGCACTGGCCACGGGTTCCGAAAGATGGGTATAGTCTGCCGCCATGGTCTGGAAACCCCACGTTACCGTCGCTGCCATCGCTCACCACGAGGACAGGTTCCTGCTCGTGGAGGAGCTGGCGGGCGGGGAACTGGTGCTGAATCAGCCGGCCGGGCACCTGGAGCCGGGCGAGAGCTTGGTGGAAGCGGTGGTCCGCGAGACGCGCGAGGAAGCGGCGCGGGATTTCCACCCGGAAGCCGTGGTCGGTGTCTACCGCTGGTACAGCCCGGCGAAGGACGAAACGTTTCTACGCGTATGCTTCTGCGGCGGCGTCGACGGCCATGATCCGGAGCAGCCCCTGGATGACGGCATCCACCGCGCCGTGTGGATGACGGCGACGGACCTGCGCGAGCAACGCGAGCGCCTGCGCAGTCCCCTGGTCCTGCACGGAGTTGATGACTTCCTGGCCGGGCGGCGTTATCCGCTGGACATGCTCCGGGACATCGTCGCACCCTGACGCCTGCCCCATGCCTGTACTCTCCAACATGTCATCGAATACCAGCGTCGTTGTCGGCCTTTCCGGCGGTGTGGACTCTTCCGTGGCGGCCCTGCGCCTGGTGGAACAGGGCTACCGCGTGCAGGGCCTGTTCATGCGCAACTGGGAAGACGACGACACCGACACGGTATGCACGGCCGAGCAGGATCTGGCCGATGTGCGCCAGGTCTGCAGTCAGCTCGGCATCCCCCTGCACCAGGTCAATTTCGCCGACCGTTACCGCCAGCAGGTCTTCGATGACTGCCTGCGGGAGTTCGAGGCGGGACGCACGCCCAATCCGGACGTGCTGTGCAACCGTGAGATCAAGTTCCGCGCCTTTCTCGATCATGCCATGCGCCTGGGCGCCGATTACGTGGCCACCGGCCACTATGCCCGAGTCGGGCGGGATAGGGGGCGCGCGGCGCTGCTGCGCGGCCTCGATGCGGGCAAGGACCAGAGCTATTTTCTCTACATGGTCGGCCACGAAGCCCTGGAGCGGACCCTGTTTCCCGTGGGCGAGCTGGAGAAGCACGAGGTACGCGCTCTGGCCGAGGAGGCCGGGTTCGACAACTTCGAGAAGAAGGACAGCACCGGCATCTGCTTCATCGGCGAGCGGGACTTCCGCGGCTTTCTGCAGCGCTACATCGCGTCCGAGCCCGGCCCCATGGTGGACCCCGAGGGCCGGGTGCTGGGCGAGCACCAGGGCCTGAGTTTCTATACCCTCGGGCAGCGTCAGGGGCTGGGCATCGGCGGCCGTGCCGGAAGTGCCGGGAAACCGTGGTACGTGGTGGACAAGGACGTCGACAGCAACACCCTGATCGTGGCCCAGGGCGGCGACCACCCTGCCCTGTTCTCCCCGGCCCTGGAGGCCACGGAGCTGCACTGGGTCGCCAGCGAACCGCCCACCCATGGCGCCCCGCTGCACTGCACGGCGAAAATCCGCTACCGCCAGCCCGACCAGGCGTGCACCGTGCATCTGGACGGCGAGCGTGCCATGGTGCGCTTCGAGGAGCCCCAGCGGGCCGTCACCCCCGGGCAATCGGTGGTGTTCTATCTGGACGAGCAGTGTCTGGGCGGTGGCATCATCAGCCGTCGCCTGGCCGGGAGAGAGGGGTAGTCAATGGATGCCAAGACCCGGGAACAGACCCTGGCTCTCGCTGCCCTCTTCCAGGCGTTGTCCGAGGTGCGCCGCATTGCCCGGCACGGCCAGGGCAGTGCGGAGGACATCGAGACCTGCATCAACGGCCTGCTCAACCCCTTCGACGGCCGCGTGGGTGATGCCTACGGTGGGGAGAAGCGGCTGCTCCCCGGTGTCCAGCGCCTGCGCACCCAGCTCAGCGACCCGCAGGACACCGAGCTGACCCGCTACGCGGTGCTGCTCATGCACCTGGAGCGCAAACTCATGCGCCGGCGGGCCATGCTGGGCACGCTGGCCGAAGGCCTGGAGCAGGTGCGCCGGCAGGCCGAGCATTTCCACCCCGGCCACGAGAACGTCCTCGGGCGCCTCGCGGATCTCTACAGCGAGACCATCAGCACCCTGCGGCCGCAGGTGATGATCCAGGGCGAACGCCACTGGCTCGAAGATCCGCGCAACGTCAACCAGGTGCGGGCGCTATTGCTGGCCGCCATCCGCGCCGTGACTTTCTGGCGAAGCTCCGGCGGCAGCCGCTGGCGCCTGGTCATGGGGCGGAACAGGATGCTCCAGAGCGCCGAACAGCTCGCCCGCGAACTGCTCGCCTAGTGTCCTGTAACCCAATTTCACACTACCCTCCAGACGTCCCAACGCGGACCGTAATCGTGTATCATACCCGCCCCGAACGAACACAAACGTCCAGGGCGATCCCAGCGCCCGTGTCCCGCCTCGCGCTCACGGACCTCGGGACGCCGTCAAGCACAAACGGACGGGACTACCACACACTGGTACATACTGGGAGGCACGATGACAGACAGTTTCAATGCGCGCTCGACGCTGGACGTCGAGGGCAACGCCTACGAGATCTTCCGGCTCAAGGCGCTGGAAGATAAGTTCGACCTGGGCCGCCTTCCCTTCTCCCTGAAAGTGCTGCTGGAAAACCTGCTGCGCAAGGAAGACGGCGTCAACATCACCCGCGAGAACATCGAAGCGCTCGCCCAGTGGGATCCGAAGGCGAAGCCCAGCACCGAGATCGGCTTCACGCCGGCGCGGGTGCTGATGCAGGACTTCACCGGCGTGCCCGCCGTTGTCGACCTGGCCGCCATGCGTGACGCCATGCAGCGCCTGGGCGGCGATCCCAAGCGGATCAACCCGCTGGAGCCGGCGGATCTGGTCATCGACCACTCCGTGATGGTGGATCACTTCGGTACCAGCGACGCGCTGGACCTGAATACCAAGCTGGAGTACCACCGCAACCACGAGCGCTACAAGTTCCTGCGCTGGGGCCAGAACGCGTTCTCCAACTTCCGCGTGGTCCCACCCGGCACCGGCATCGTCCATCAGGTGAACCTGGAGTACCTGGCCGAAGTGGTGTTCACCAAGGAAGTGGACGGCGTGCGCCGCGCCTACCCGGACACCCTGGTGGGCACCGACTCCCACACCACCATGGTCAACGGCCTGGGCGTGCTCGGCTGGGGCGTGGGCGGCATCGAAGCGGAAGCAGCCATGCTGGGTCAGCCCATCAGCATGCTGATCCCGCAGGTGGTGGGGTTCAAGATGAAGGGCAAGCTCCCCGAGGGCGCCACCGCCACCGACCTGGTGCTCACCGTCACGCAGATGCTGCGTCAGAAGGGCGTGGTCGGCAAGTTCGTCGAGTTCTTCGGCGATGGCCTCGCGAACATGCCCCTGGCGGACCGCGCCACCATCGCCAACATGGCGCCGGAGTATGGCGCGACCTGCGGCATTTTCCCGGTGGACAACGAAACCCTGCGCTACCTGGAACTCTCCGGCCGCTCCGAGGAGCAGATCAAACTGGTGGAAGCCTATGCCCGGGAACAGGGCATGTGGCGCGAGAACGGCGCCCGCGAGGCCGAGTACACCGACGTGCTGGAGCTGGACCTGTCCACCGTGGAACCCAGCCTTGCCGGCCCCAAGCGTCCGCAGGACCGGGTCGCGCTGAAGGATGCCAAGGACACGTTCCTGAACACCCTGCAGGATTACATCGAGCAGCACCACGACGCCGACGAGGAACGCTTCCTCAACGAGGGAGGTGACACGGCCGTGGGCGGTCAGGTGGACTACGAAAAGGGGGCCGTGCAGATCGAGATCAACGGCCAGAAGACCCTGCTCCAGCATGGCGCCGTGGTCATTGCTGCCATCACCAGCTGCACCAACACCTCCAATCCGGACGTGCTGGTGGCCGCCGGCCTGGTGGCCAAGAAGGCCCGCGCGCGCGGTCTTGGCAGCAAGCCGTGGGTGAAGACCTCCTTCGCACCCGGCTCCCAGGTCGTGCCTGCGTACCTGCAGAAGGCCGGTCTCCAGCACCACCTCGACGAGCTCGGCTTCCAGGTGGCGGGCTTCGGCTGCACCACCTGCATCGGCAACTCGGGGCCGCTGCCCGAGGCCGTCCAGGAAGGCATCCGCGAAGGCAACCTGATGGTCTCCTCGGTGCTCTCCGGCAACCGCAACTTTGAAGGCCGCGTGCATCCGGAGGTGCAGACGAACTGGCTGGCCTCGCCGCCGCTGGTGGTGGCCTACGCCCTGGCCGGCACCATGACCGTGGACCTGTTCAAGGAGCCGCTGGGCAAGGACAAGGACGGCCAGGACGTCTACCTCAAGGATATCTGGCCCTCCCAGCAGGAAGTCGCCGACGTGGTCAGCGGCAGCCTCGACCGGCAGATGTTCCAGGAGCGTTACGCTGACGTCTTTGCCGGCGACCGCAACTGGCAGAACATCGAAGTGCCTGAAGGCGAACGCTACGACTGGGCCCCGTCCACCTACATCGCCAACCCGCCCTACTTCGAGGGCATGACCATGGACGAGCCGGGCA
>SLMR01000080.1 GCA_007133445.1 Aquisalimonas sp.
ACCACCACCAGGAAGCCTTCACGCGTGCGCAGATCATGGCGGGCATTGCGCACCGGAAACCAGGCCACCGCCCCGGTGACCAGGATGACCGCGGCCGCCGTGACGAACGGAATGAAGCCCGGATCGCCGTAGATCAGTGCCACCACGGCCGGCGGCAGCATGGTGAGGCTGAAGAGCATCAGCAACAGCCCGACGATTCGCTCCACCACTGACCAGTGCATGGCTGACCCCAGTCGCCTCAGATGAAGGTGACACCCACCTGGAACAGACGCTCCACTTCGGGGATACGGCGCTTGTCGACCAGGAACAGGATGACGTGGTCCTCGGACTCGATCACGGTGTCGTGGTGGCCCATGATCACCTCGTCGCCACGGACGATGCAGCCGATGGTGGTGCCCTGGGGCAGCGGGATGTTCTCGATGCGCCGCCCGACGACCTGGGACGAGCGCGAGTCCCCGTGGGCCACCGCCTCGATGGCCTCGGCGGCGCCCCGGCGCAGACTGTGCACCATGACAACGTCCCCGCGGCGCACGTGGGCGAGCAGGGTGCCGATGGTGGCCTGCTGGGGCGAGATGGCGATGTCGATATCCTCGCTGCCCTGGACCAGGTCCACGTAGGCGGGACGGTTGATGAGCGACATGACCATGCGCGCCCCCCGTCGCTTGGCCAGCATACCGGAGAGAATATTGGCCTCGTCGTCGTTGGTGAGCGCGCAGAAGATGTCGGTGTTGTCGATGTTCTCCTCGAGCAGCAGTTCCTCGTCGGCAGCATCGCCCAGCAGCACGATGGAGCGGTTGAGCTCCTCGGAAATGGCCCGGGCACGCTCGGCGGAGCGCTCGATGATCTTCACCTGGTAGCGGCTCTCCAGCGTCTGCGCCAGGCGCTTGCCGATGTTGCCGCCGCCGGCGAGGATGATGCGCTTGACGGGCTTGTCCAGCTTGCGCAGCTCGCTCATGACGGCGCGGATGTTCTTGCGTGCCGCGACGAAGAACACCTCGTCACCGGCCTCGATGATGGTGTCACCCTCGGGAATGATCGCCTGGCCCCGGCGGAACAGGGCGGCGACCCGGGTCTGCACGTTGGGCATGTGTTCGCGCAGGGTCCGCAGTGCCTGCCCTACCAGCGGCCCGCCGTAGTAGGCCCGCACCGCCACCATGCGCACCTTGCCGCCGGCAAAGTCGAGCACCTGCAGGGCGCCGGGATGCTCGATCAGCCGTTTCACGTACTGGGTCACCAGCTGTTCGGGGCTGATCAGCACGTCCACGGGCAGGGCATCCGGTGAGAACAGCTGCGGGTAGGCCAGATACTCCGGCGCACGCACCCGGGCGATGCGCGTGGGGGTGTGGAACAGCGTGTAGCCCACCTGGCAGGCCACCATGTTGGACTCGTCGCTGTTGGTCACCGCGATCATCAGATCGGCGTCATCGGCGCCGGCGCCCTTGAGGACGTTGGGGTGCGTGGCGCTACCAACCACCGTGCGCAGATCCAGCCGGTCCTGCAGATCCTGCAGCCGGCGATCATCGGTATCCACCAGGGTGACGTCATTGGCCTCGCTGGCGAGATTCTGGGCCAGTGTGCTGCCCACCTGACCGGCACCGAGGATGATGATCTTCATGGGTCACTGGTCCCTTCATGCCGTCGCCGTCGCTGCCATGTGCCCGCTGCAGCGGCGCCGGTGGCTCAGAAGTCGTGGGGATCGATCCCCAGCGCCTTGAGCTTGCGATAGAGGTGGGTACGCTCCATGCCCGCGAGCTTGGCCAGCTCGCCGACACTGCCCCCCGCCTCCCGCAACTGGTGCTGCAGGTACATGCGCTCGAAATCCTCCCGCGCCTCGCGCAGCGGCTGATCGAAGGGCAGTCCACGCGCCTCCGCACTACCGGTGCCCACACTGCCCAGGGCGGCATCCACTTCCCGGGCATCGATCTCCTCGCCCTCGCCGAGGATCAGCAGGCGCTGCACCAGGTTCTTGAGTTCGCGGACGTTACCCGGCCATGGATAGCCGCGCAACCTCACCAGGGCCGCATCGGTGAACCGGCGCCGCGGCAGCTTGTCCCGTGCCACGAAGCGCTCCAGGTAGAAGTCGAGCAGCGCGGGGATGTCCTCGGGGTGCTCCCGCAGTGGCGGAATGCGCAACGGCACCACGTTCAGATGGTAGTAGAGGTCCTCACGGAATCGCCCCTCGCGCACCTCGGCATCCAGATCGGTGCGGGTGGCGGCCAGCACGCGGACGTCCACCGCCACCGGATCGGCGCCGCCGACCCGGTGGAACTTCTGCGCGGTCAGCGCGCTCAGCAGGCGCACCTGGGCGCCCATGTCGAGATCCGCCACCTCGTCGATGAACAGCGTCCCCTGGTTGGCCTGCTCCAGGCGCCCATAGCTCACCCGCCCGTCCTGCTCGCTGCCGAACAACTCCGGAGCGGCGCTGGTGCCGCCGGCCAGGGAGCCGGCGGCAACTTCCACGAACGGCCCGCCGCTACGCGGGCTGTGCTCGTGCATGTAGCGGGCGACGTTGCGCTTGCCGCTGCCGGCCTCGCCGGTGATCAGCACCCAGGTGTGGTGGCCGGCGATGCGGCGGGCCTGGGCCCGCAGTTCCTGCATGACGGCGCTGTCGCCCACCGGCTCCGGGATACCGTCGCTCTGCGCCCGCAGGCCGCGGTTCTCCTCGGCCAGGCGATCGGCCTCCAGGGCCCGCTCCACCACCAGCAGCAGCTTGGCCAGGGACAGGGGCTTTTCGATGAAGTCGTAGGCGCCCAGCCGGGTCGCCTCCACCGCCGACTCGATGTTGCCGTGCCCGGAAATCATCACCACCGGGCAGGGCAGGCTGCCGCCCTCGGCCCACTCCTTGAGCAGGCTGATGCCATCGGTGTCCGGCATCCAGATATCCAGCAGGATGAGGTCCGGCCGGCGTGCGCGCAGGGCGTCCCGGGCCTCGGCAGCATCCGCGGCGACCTGCACCCGGTAGTCCTCGTCCTCCAGGATCTCCTGTACGAGGCTTCGGATATCCGGTTCGTCATCCACCACCAGAATGGTTGGTGCGTTCATTGGTCCCCCTCTGCCTTCTGCTCCAGGCGCACCACCTCGGGTACCGGCAGCCGCACGGTGACCCGGGCGCCGGAGAGCGTATTCTCGGCGCTGATGCTGCCGTTATGCTCTTCGACGATCTTCTTGACAATGGGCATGCCCAGTCCGGTTCCCTTGGCCTTGGTGGTGACGTAGGGCTCGAACAGGCGCTCCATGACCTCGTCGCTGAACCCTGGGCCATGGTCCGTCACCTGCAGCTCGATGCCGTGGAACCCGGGCTCGTCGAGATGCCGGCTACTCAGCAGCAGGTGGCAGCGCTCCCCGGCGGGCGTTGCCTCCTGGGCATTCTTGATCAGGTTGTGCAACAGCTGCCGGATGCGGCCGGCGTCCACGAGGATGCCCGGCAACGCGGCGTCCAGGTCCAGCTCGATGCGCGGCGCATCATCACCACCCCGGTACAGATCCGCCACCTCCCGGATGATGCGGTTGAGTTCAGACATGGCAAGATCGAGCCGCGGCGGCCGCGCATACTCGTTGAAGGCGTTGACCATGGCCTTCATGGCCTCCACCTGCTGGATGATGGTCTGGGTGGACCGCTCCAGCACCTCGGCGTCGCGACCTTCCACGCGCGGCGCCAGCTTGTGCCGCAGCCGCTCGGCCCCCAGCTGAATGGGCGTCAGCGGGTTCTTGATCTCGTGAGCCAGGCGCCGGGCCACCTCCCCCCAGGCGGCGTCCCGCTGCGCCTGGATGAGGGCGGTGACATCGTCCACGACGATCACGTGGCCGCCGCTGCCCTGACCACCCCCCGGCAGGGAGGCACCACTGCAGGTCAGCACCTGTCGGCCCTGGGGGCCGAACAGGTTCAGCTGCTCGCGCCACTCGCCGTCGCGCCCCTCCATGCGCCGCGTCACCAGGGCCACGAAGGGCTCCAGGTGAGGATACTGCTCGGTAATCCCGATCAGGGGCTTGCCGCTGTAGGGCCGCAGGCTGAGGCCGAAGATCTGGTCCGCGGCATGGTTCCAGGTGCGAACATTGCCCGCGCCGTCCACGGCCAGCACGCCGGAGGAAAGCCGCGCCAGGACCGTCTCCAGATAGGCCCGCTGGTTCTCAACCTGGGCCTGACTCCCCTTGGCCTCGTCACGCGCCTGGGCCACGCGCCGGCTCATCTCGTTGAAAGAGCGCACTAGGAAGCCCAGTTCGTCGTTGCCCGCCGGCGGCAGCTGGCGGCCGTAATCCCCCGCGGCAACCGCCTGGGTCCCTTCGGCCAGGGCGCGGACCGGCTCCACCAGTCGGCGGGCCGCGTAGAAGGCCGCCCAGACCGCGAACAGCAGACTGATCAGCAGCACCAGCGAGAGCGTGATGGTGAACGTCTCCTGCAGCGGCCGACTCAGGTAGCTCACCTCGTGGTACTCGGAGTAGGCGGACTGCACCCGGTCGGCCAGATCATTGAGCCGCGGAGAAACCGGGTAGAGCGCCTGCAGGATGCGCTGATCCGGGGTGCCTTCCGCCCCCGGTGCCGGCACCAGCACACGGATGTGCAGCCCGTCGTCACCGACCGGGTCCAGCCCCACGTAGGGCCGACCCATGCGCACCTGCAGCAGTACGTCGTCCTCGGGCTGGTGGGGTAGAATGGCAGCGTCCGGATCCCGGGCGTTGGTGGCCACCACCCGGCCACTGGAGCGCATCACCGTGACTTCGACGGCGCCGTCCTGGGAGCGCAGACGCTCGAGCACCAGGGGCAGCAGGGCGTCGGGCACGTCTGCCAGTTCCGCCGCCGAGTCGCGGGAGCGCTGCAGCAGCTCCCGTTTGCGTGCATCGAAGGAGGCCTGGGACAGACGCAGGGCGTCTTCCATGGCCTGCTGCTCCGTGCGCTCGTCGAACCAGGCGTCGATGCCGCGATCCAGGAACTGGATGGAGAAATAGTAGACGATACTCACCGGCACCACGGCGAGGACCACGAACATGGTCACCAGGCGGACGGTGATGCGGCTGCCCGGCTGGCCACGCCGGCGCTGGGACAGCAGCCGCCAGAGGTTGAACGCGATCAGCACCACCAGCACCACCAGGATGACGCTGTTGATCACGAGCAGCCACGGGTGCAGGCGGCCGAACAGGTCCGAGTGCTGGGTGGCCAGGCTCAGGAGGTACAGGGAGCCGAGCAGCAGCAGGCACAGGGCGATGCGCAGGATCAGCCCGAGACTCGGGCGCTTCAACCATCCAGCGGCCATTCGTACCACTCGCTCGTCAAGCGCCACTCCGGCGACACCAGCGCCACCGTGCGCAGGGGATAAGGCAGGCTGCTGGCATCGAGCCGGGCGCGCAGATGCAGGATGTAGCGGCTGTCCGGATCCAGGCGATCGCGCTCGATCACGCGGTAGCCGGCGATGCTGGCCCAGGCGTTGAGGGCGGCATCCCGCCGGAAGAAGGTGCGACGCTCCTGCGCGGCCTCGTGGATCACGACGTAGCGCCGGCTCAGGGCGTGGTAGCGAAGCTCCGCGTACATGGACTCGTCCACCAACTCGGCGTCCCACCACCACCAGCCCCGGGGGCGGGTCACCCGCAGCTGCATCTCCAGCCGCAGGGGCACCCCGCTCTGCAACGCCTCCTCCGCGTCGCGGCTGAGTTCCACGTCGAAGCGGGCATTCACGTAGATGCCACTGTCATCATTGCGGATATCCGAACCGGCCAGGTTGAGACCGGCATGGGCCACGGCAGCGGGCACGGATATCAGCAGCGTCAGCAACGCCACCAGCAGGCAGGAACGTGCTCGGCTGAGGCTGGGTGTGGGCAGTCTCATTGCTTGACCAGGCGCGCGTAGTAGAAGCCATCCATATCCGACTCACCGCTGATGATCTGCCGGCCATGGGCCTGCGCCCGGCCCC
>SLMR01000418.1 GCA_007133445.1 Aquisalimonas sp.
CTATTTGTTATCCAGCAACGGTTTCAGCCGGTTATCGATCGCTTCTCGCGCCCTGAAGATCCTCGATCGCACGGTGCCGACAGGGCATTCCATGGCTTGTGCGATTTCCTCGTAACTCAGTCCATCCAGCTCCCTGAGCGTGATGGCCGTACGCAGATCATCGGGCAGGGCTTCGATGGCATCGAAGACTGTCCGTTCGATCTCTTCACGCTGCGCCAGCCCTTCGGGCGTATCCGTTTCCCGCAGCAGGCTGTCACCCATGTACTGTTCCGCCTCCTGGGCATCCACGTCGCTACCGGGCGGCCGACGCCCCTGGGCGACCAGATAGTTCTTGGCGGTATTGGCGCCGATACGGTAGATCCAGGTGTAGAAGCTGCTTTCACCGCGAAAGTTCGGAAGTGCCCGGTACGCCTTGATGAACGTCTCCTGAGCCACGTCCTGCGCTTCGCTGGGATCTGCCACATACCGTGAAATCATCTTCACCAGCTTGTACTGATACTTCTGCACAAGCAGGTCGAAAGCCTTTTTATCGCCGGCCTGCACGCGCTCGACGAGCTGTTGATCGACCTTCGCATTGGTCATTCAGCTCGTCCCTTCGCGGTGATCCCTCTGACCGCGTTACTGCGGTAGACATTGCTCGGCATGGATAGTTCGCGCGCTGTAGCGGATTGTGTTTAGATGAGTGCCGGTCCGGCCGCCCCTGTGCGGTCGTCTGCAGGCAAGGCTCCGGCACTCGACGTCGGCCGGAATAGGCAGGCCATTGCGGTCAATGAGGGTAGCCGATCGCCCTGTTGCGCTGCAAGCAGCCGCAAGGCGAAAGGCCGCGTCGCCGATCAGCGCGTTATAGGTCCAACCCTTGAACGAAAACACTCCCGATGCCTTTGATGTCGTCATCGTCGGCAGTGGCGCCGCCGGGCTGACGCTGGCGCTGCGCCTGCCCGCCTCGGTGCGGGTTGCCGTGCTGTCGAAGGGCCCGCTGACGGAGGGCTCCAGCCTCTACGCCCAGGGCGGTATCAGCGCGGTTCTGGACGAGCAGGATTCCGTGGATGCCCATGTGCACGACACCCTGAACGCCGGCGCCGGGCTGTCGGCCCCGGAGGTGGTCCGCTTCGTCGCCGAACGCGCCGCCGACTGCATTCGCTGGCTGGTCGGCAACGATGTCCCCTTCTCCCGAGAAGCCTCGCTGGACGGCCCGGGGGAGCTGCACTTGCACCGGGAGGGCGGGCACTCGTTCCGCCGCATCGTACACGCCGCCGATGCCACCGGCCGCGCCGTGGAAACCACGCTAGAGGGCATGGTCCGGCGGCGGCGCAACATCACGGTGCTCGAAGACGCCATGGCAGTGGATCTCATTACCTCCCAACGGCTGGGGGACGCACCCCAGCGTTGTGTCGGTCTGTACATGCTCGATACCGCCAGCGGCGCCGTCCGGCCCCTGGCGGCTCCCACCGTGGTACTGGCCACCGGGGGCGCCAGCAAGGTCTACCTCTACACCAGCAATCCCGACGGCGCGACTGGCGATGGCATTGCCATGGCGTGGCGGGCGGGCTGTCGGGTCGCCAATCTGGAGTTCAACCAGTTCCACCCCACCTGCCTCTTCCACCCGGAGGCGAAGTCGTTTCTCCTGAGCGAGGCACTGCGGGGAGAAGGTGCGCGGCTGCTCCTGCCCGACGGCAACCGGTTCATGCATCGGTTCGACCAGCGCGGTGAACTCGCGCCCCGGGATGTGGTGGCCCGCGCCATTGACCATGAAATGAAGCGCCTGGGGGCGGACTGCGTCTACCTGGATATCTCGCACCGCGATGCCGCATTCATCCGCGAGCACTTCCCCACCATCCAGGAGCGCTGCCTGGAGTTCGGTTTCGATCTCACCCGCGGTCCCGTCCCGGTTGTGCCGGCCGCGCACTACACCTGCGGGGGAGTCGTGGTCGACCACCACGGCCGCACGGATCTGCCCGGGCTCTACGCCATTGGCGAGGTCTCGTACACCGGCCTGCACGGGGCCAATCGGCTGGCCAGCAACTCGCTCCTGGAATGCCTGGTCTACGGCACCGTGGCAGCCGACGACATCGCCGAGCGTCTGGCCGGCGCACCACCGGTCCCTACTCCGCCCGCCTGGGACGAGAGCCGGGTCAGTGATTCCGACGAGCAGGTGGTGGTCAGCCACAACTGGGACGAGTTGCGCCGCTTCATGTGGGATTACGTCGGCATCGTACGCACCAACAAGCGTCTGGAGCGCGCGCGCCGCCGCATCTCCCTCCTGCAGACGGAAATCCGCGAGTATTACGGCAACTTTCGCGTGACGCCCGACCTGCTGGAGTTGCGCAACCTGGCCATGGTGGCGGAACTGATCATCGGTTGCGCGGAGGAGCGGCGCGAGAGCCGTGGTCTGCACTACACGCTGGACTACCCGGACACCGTTGACCCGCCGGTGCCGACGATACTCACGCCCAGCCGATAACGCAGGCGGCGATGGTCGCTGGCATCCATGGAATCCGTTGGCAGCAGCACCAGCGCGTGTCTGCGACCAGACTGTAACTGCAGGATCACGAGCCAGGGGTGGCGCAGCCAGCCGCGCAGATTCCACGAGCGAATTTCACCCCGGGCGGAGGTGACCACAACGGCGGTGCGGGGCTCCAGGGAAAGGACGTGCGGGCTGAGGCGCTCAGGCAGCCAGTGGAGGCGCCCCCGGAAGCATCGGGTGACTGCCCAGCCCAGGCAGGTGGAAATCAGAACCTCGGCGGGTGCAACCGCCAGGGCCACGAGCCAGAGTCCTGTCAGACCTGCCCACCAGGCCCGGAGGCGCTGCGAGGGTCTAACCTGAAAGTCCGTACTCCCCGCGGATGCGTTCCACCAACTGCGCCATGCCATGGTCCGCCGGCACCTCTCCCTGGTAGAACCAGCCGAACAGTACGTCGTCCTGCTCGGCCAGCAGTTCCTCGAAGCGTTGCCGCCCCTCCTCGTCCAGCGCGGCGTAGCCGCTGCCCAGGAAATGCTCCAGTAGCAGGTCCAGTTCCCGCATCCCGCGCCGGCAGCGCCAGCGCAAACGCGACATCTCGCTCATCGCTGCCTCCGGCGTGAGGTCCAGCGCTAGCGGCGCGCGACCATCAGCTTCTTGATCTCGGCGATGGCCTTGGCAGGGTTGAGGCCCTTCGGGCAGGTCTGCGCACAGTTCATGATGGTGTGGCAACGATAGAGCTTGAAGGGGTCCTCCAGCTCGTCCAGCCGTTCGCCGGTGGCTTCGTCGCGACTGTCCGCGATCCAGCGGTAGGCCTGCAGGAGCACCGCGGGCCCCAGATAGCGGTCGCCGTTCCACCAGTAGCTCGGGCAGGAGGTGGTGCAGCAGGCGCAGAGGATACATTCGTAGAGCCCATCCAGCTCCGCCCTGTCTTCCTTGCTCTGCAGGCGCTCCCGGTCCGGCGGGGTCGGTGTCTGGGTCTGGATCCACGGCTTGATCGAGGCGTACTGGGCGTAGAAGTGCGTCAGGTCCGGCACCAGGTCCTTCACCACCGGCATGTGCGGCAACGGATAGACGCGGATATCACCGTCCACTTCGTCGCATGCCTTGGTGCAGGCCAGGGTGTTGGTACCGTCGATGTTCATGGCGCAGGAGCCGCAGATGCCCTCACGGCAGGAGCGCCGGAACGTCAGGCTGGGGTCCACCTCGTTCTTGATCTTGATGAGCGCATCCAGAACCATCGGACCGCAGTCGTCCATGTCCAGCTCGAAGGTGTCCAGCCGCGGATTCTGACCATCGTCGGGCTGCCACCGATAGACGCGGAAGCGGCGCACGTTGCTGGCCTTCTCCGGGGCCTGCCAGGTCTTCCCTTCGCCTACCCGGGAGTTTACCGGAAGCTTGAACTCTGCCATTGCGTGTCAACCTCGTTCAGTGCTGGCCTTGCCGGCGTCCAATCAGTAGACCCGCGCCTTCGGCGGGAAGGGCTCGACTTCGTCGGTGAGGGTGTTCATGTGCACCGGCCGGTAGTCGATCGTCGTCTTGCCCTTCGGGTCCATCCAGGCGAGCGTATGCTTCATCCAGTTGTCGTCGTCCCGCTCCGTGTAGTCTTCCCGGGCGTGAGCGCCACGGCTCTCGGTGCGGTTGCGTGCCCCCTGGATCGTGGTCACTGAACAGCCCAGCAGGTTGTCCAGTTCCAGGGTCTCGATGAGATCGGAGTTCCAGATCAGCGAGCGGTCGGTGACGCGCACGTCCTCGAACGCCGCGAACACCTCTTCGAGCTTGCTGCAGCCCGTCTCAAGCGTGTCACCGGTACGGAACACCGCAGCGTAGTTCTGCATGACGTTCTGCATCTCGGCGCGCACCTCAGCGGTGGGCCTGGAGCCGTTGGCGTTGCGCAGCCGGTCCAGGCGCTCCAGGGCGAAGTCGGCGGAATCCGCCGGCAGCGGCCTGTGATTGTCGCCCTGTTCCGCCACCAGCTCCTTGGCACGCAGGCCGGCCGCGCGGCCGAACACGACCAGGTCCAGCAGCGAGTTCGACCCCAGGCGATTGGCACCGTGGACCGAGACGCAGGCAGCCTCGCCGATGGCCATCAGCCCGGGCACGACTGCGTCGGGATCGCCATCGCGCAGCGTCACCACCTCACCCTTGTAGTTAGTGGGCACGCCGCCCATGTTGTAGTGCACCGTGGGCAGAACCGGGATCGGCGCCTTGGTCACGTCCACGCCGGCGAAAATGCGCGCGGTCTCGGCAATGCCCGGGAGTCGCTCGTTGATGACTTCCGGCCCCAGGTGCTCAAGATGCAGGTTGATGTGGTCGTTGTGGGGCCCGACGCCGCGGCCTTCCTGAATCTCGATGGTCATGGAACGGCTGACCACGTCCCGGGAGGCCAGATCCTTGGCGTTGGGCGCATAGCGCTCCATGAAGCGCTCGCCCTCGGAGTTGGTGAGATAGCCACCCTCGCCCCGCACGCCTTCCGTGATCAGGCAGCCCGCGCCGTAGACGCCGGTGGGGTGGAACTGCACGAACTCCATGTCCTGCAGGGGCAGCCCGGCACGCAGGACCATGCCCATGCCATCGCCGGTGCACGTGTGCGCCGAGGTGCAGGAGAAATAGGAGCGTCCGTAACCGCCGGTGGCAAGCACGGTCTGGTGGGCACGGAACCGGTGAATGGTGCCGTCGTGCATGTTCAGGGCGATCACGCCGCGGCAGGCCCCGTCCTGGTCCATGATCAGGTCCAGCGCGAAGTACTCGATGTAGAACTCCGCCTCGTACTTCAGCGCCTGCTGGTAGAGCGTGTGCAGGATAGCGTGACCGGTACGGTCAGCGGCAGCACAGGTGCGCTGGGCCCGACCTTCGCCGTAGTGGGTGGTCATGCCACCGAAGGGCCGCTGGTAGATCTTGCCTTCGTCGGTGCGAGAGAACGGTACGCCGTAGTGCTCCAGCTCGATGATCGACGGAATCGCCTCACGGCACATGTACTCGATGGCGTCCTGGTCGCCGAGCCAGTCGGAGCCCTTGACGGTGTCGTACATGTGCCAGCGCCAGTCGTCCTCGCCCATGTTGCCGAGTGCGGCGGAGACCCCACCCTGCGCCGCCACGGTGTGGCTACGGGTGGGGAAGACCTTGGTCACGCAGGCCGTCTTCAGGCCCTGGTTGGCCATGCCGAATGTCGCCCGCAGCCCGGCGCCACCGGCGCCGACCACGACAACGTCGTAGGTGTGGTCGATGATCTCGTAGCTGGACATGCTGTTCAGCCTCCAAAGGCAATGCGGAGGACCGCGAGAATCCCCGTCAGGGCGAGAATCGCGGCCAGGAATTTGACGGCAATCAGGAGGGCGACCTCCACGGGCTTGTTATGCACGTAGTCCTCGATGACCACCTGCAGGCCCAGCTGCGCGTGGTAGAACCCCGTGGCCAGCAGCAGGATC
>SLMR01000238.1 GCA_007133445.1 Aquisalimonas sp.
CAGGAACATGGTCATGGCACCCACGTCGAGTCCGTGGGTGCCCAGCCACATCAGGTGATTGAGGATGCGGGTAATCTCGTCGAACATCACCCGGATGTACTGCGCCCGCAGCGGCGGCTCCACGCCCAGCAGCTTCTCGATGGCCATGACGTAGCCGTGCTCGTTGCACATCATGGACACGTAGTCGAGCCGGTCCATGTAGCCGATGCTCTGGTTGTACGGCTTGCTCTCGGCGAGTTTCTCGGTGGCCCGGTGCAGCAGGCCGATGTGCGGGTCCGCACGACGGATCACCTCGCCCTCCATCTCCAGCACCATGCGCAGCACGCCGTGGGCGGCCGGATGCTGAGGGCCGAAGTTCATGGTGTAGGACTGGATATCAGCCATTGCTGGCGTCCTCCTGGGCGTCCGGCTCGGCGTAACGGTTGTCGTCGCGGATCACGCGGGGCACCAGCACCCGCGGCTGGATGGAGACGGGCTCGTAGACCACGCGCCCCTTCTCCTCGTTGTAGCGGACCTCGACGTTGCCGATCAGCGGGAAATCCTTGCGGAAGGGATGGCCGACGAAACCGTAGTCGGTGAGGATGCGGCGCAGGTCCGGGTGACCATCGAAGATGATGCCGTAGAGGTCGAAGGTCTCGCGCTCGAACCAGTTGGCGCCGGCCCAGATGCTCACCACGGAATCCAGCACCGGGAAGTCGTCGTTGTCGCAGTATGTGCGCACGCGCAGCCGCTGGTTACCACTGATGGACAGCAGCTGATAGACGGCGGCAAACCGCCGGCCGGTGTTGGTGGTGACGGGATCGAGCCCGTAGACGCCGGTCAGCCCCAGGCGGGCGAACTGGTTGCCGCGCACGCCGCGGGAGAAGCCGGACCCGGAGGCGTCCTCGGTGATCCACTCGTCCTGCCCCCAGGCCGCGTAGTCCACGCCGCAGACATCGATGAGCTGTTCGAAACGGAAATCATCCCGCAGGGACAGCATCACCCGGTAGAGATCGGACTGACCCACCTCGATGGTGAGTTCGCCGACGTGGATGTGCCAGTTCTGCAGTGTGTCCCCGAACGCCTGCTGCAGGCGTTCCGCAAGGGCTTGTTGCGCTTCGGCCATGAACTCAGCTCTCTGCTGTTAACGGGCGATGGTGTTGGTGCGGTGGATCTTGTTCTGCAACTGCACGATACCGTAGAGCAGCGCTTCTGCCGTGGGCGGGCAGCCCGGCACGTAGATATCCACCGGCACGATGCGATCGCATCCCCGGGTCACCGAATAGGAATAATGGTAGTAGCCGCCGCCGTTGGCGCAGGACCCCATGGAGATCACCCATTTCGGGTCAGCCATCTGATCGTAGACCTTGCGCAGAGCCGGCGCCATCTTGTTGCACAGGGTGCCGGCGACGATCATTACGTCCGACTGGCGGGGGCTGGGGCGGAAGACCACGCCCAGCCGGTCCATGTCATAGCGCGCGGCACCGCAATGCATCATCTCCACGGCGCAGCAGGCCAGGCCGAAGGTCATGGGCCACATGGAGCCGGTGCGGGCCCAATTGATGAGCTTGTCCGCCGAGGTGGTGACGTAGCCCTTCTCGAGAACGCCCTCTACTCCCATTCCAGCGCCCCCTTCTTCCACTCGTAGAGAAAGCCGATCAGCAGGATGAACAGGAACAGCGCCATGGCCCCGATCCCGAACAGGCCGATGTCTTCAAGCACGATGGCCCAGGGGAAGAGGAAGGCGATTTCCAGATCGAAGATCATGAACAGCAGCGCCACCAGGTAGTAGCGCACGTCGAAGCGCATGCGCGTGTCCTCGAACGCCTCAAAGCCGCACTCGTAGGGTGACAGCTTCTCGTCGTTCGGCCGATGCGGCCCGAGCACGAAACCCACGGCAATCAGGACGATACCAAGGCCGAGGCCAACCAGAATGAACAGCAGGATGGGGACAAATTCTGCAAGCATGCGCCGATTCCCTTACGCACTCGGGGGGCATGGCCATCAACAGCGCGCACCCACACCCCGCCAATGCGGTTTCGAAATACCGCGCGCAGTGTAGTGCAGTGCAACTCACACTGTCAACTTTCAAGTATTTGATAATAAAGGAAAATATGAGATTGGGCCCGGCCGTGACCGGGCTCATTCAGGACTGGTGCGGATGGCCGGACTCGAACCGGCACGGCTTGCGCCACTGCCCCCTCAAGACAGCGTGTCTACCAGTTCCACCACATCCGCTGAAGGGACGGGAAGAGTATCAAAAACCGACCGCGGGACCAAGGCCGAGCGAACGGTCAGTCTTCGGGCGGTGCTGCCGGTGCGTCGCCGTTATCGCCCTCGTCGACGTCAGCCTCGTCTTCGTCGTCGGCCGGGATCTCTTCTTCCACTGCCGGCGCCGGCTCATCCCCGCCACGGTCCACCACACTACCGGGGCCGGCGTCGCGCGCGGCGAGCATGGCCAGCGTCAGGCTGGTGAGGAAGAAACCGATCGCCAGCGCGCCAGTCACCCGGGACAGGAACGAGGCAGAGCCACGCGCACCAAACACCGTCGCCGACGCACCGCTGCCGAAAGCGGCCCCCGCGTCCGCGCCCTTGCCGTGCTGGAGCAGAACCAGCACCACCAGCGCGATGGCGATCACCACGTGGAAAATCAGGATAATCTGTGCCATGCAACCCTCTGGATTTACGAAACGCGCGCCGCACGGGCCCGCGCGATAATGCCGAGAAAATCGTCCGCCTTGAGCGACGCGCCACCCACCAGGGCGCCGTCGATGTCCGGCTGGGCGAACAGGTCCGCCGCAGTGTCCGGCTTCACGCTCCCGCCATAAAGCAGCCGCACCGTGGTCGCGCCAACACCATGCAGTGCAAGCTGCGCCCGTATGAACGCGTGCACGCCCTGCGCCTGCTCCGGGCTGGCGCTGACCCCTGTACCAATGGCCCAGACGGGCTCATACGCCACCACAGCTTTTGCCAGCGCCTCCTGGCCTGCCACCTGTGCCACCGCATCGATCTGGGCGCCGACCACGGTCTCCGTCCGGCCACGCTCGCGCTCGTCCAGCGTCTCGCCGACGCAGAGAATCGGCGTCACGCCATGGCGACAGGCAGCGGCGAACCGCGCCGCGACCAGGGCGTCGGGTTCACCGTACAACGAACGACGCTCGGAGTGGCCGACCAGCGCATGATGGCAGCCGAAGTCGGTGAGCATGTCGGCGGCAATCTCGCCTGTATAGGCGCCCTGATCCTGGTCAGCGACGTTCTGGGCGCCGACGGCGATAGGGCTGCCGTCGAGCTGCCGGACCGCGTCCGGGATGTAGATGGCCGGCGGCAGCACGGCAACATCGACGCTATCGTCGGCGCTCACGCCATCCAGCAATGCCGTCAGCAGCGCCCGCACGGTAGCCCGCGAGCCATGCATTTTCCAGTTGCCGGCAATCATCGGCCGTCGCATGCGCATCGTACCCCGATGGGAAAATAGCCGCGAATCATAGCCGACAGCCCAAGGCCTTGTCACGTCGAAACTATTGCCTGCCGCACGACCTCAGCGCAGGGACCGCTCCACCGCCGCCGCGAGCCGCTGGCTGTAATGCTCCACCAGATCCCGATCCTGGCCTTCCACCATCACGCGGATCACCGGCTCGGTTCCGGAGGGTCGCAGCAGCACCCTGCCGCGCCCGTCCAGTTCCTTCTCCACCGCAGCGACGTCGTCATCAAGGCTGCGCAGGTCACCGTCCGAGGCCCGGCGTGCTACTGGAACGTTGATCATGTGCTGCGGGTACTTGCGCATGCCGCCACGCAGTTCGCTTAAAGGGCTGCCCGTGCGCACCATGCGCTCGAGCACCTGCAGTGCCGAAATGATGCCGTCTCCGGTGGTGGTACGATCCAGGCAGACCACATGCCCGGAGGATTCACCGCCCACCAGGCCGTTTTCCCGCCGCAGCATCTCCAGGACGTAGCGGTCGCCCACCCTGGCCCGCCGAAAACCGATGCCTTCGCGCTCCAGAGCGTGTTCCAGGCCCAGGTTGCTCATCAAGGTGCCGACCACGGGGCCGTGCAGGCGCCCGGCAGCCTGCCGGGCGCTGGCGATGATGTAGAGCACTTCGTCCCCGTCCACCAGTGCGCCGTCGGCATCGCACATGATCACGCGATCGCCGTCGCCGTCGAAGGCGATGCCGACATCGGCACCGTGGTGCCGTACGGCGTCCTGCATGGCGGCCGGATGCGTCGAGCCGCATTCCACGTTGATGTTCAGGCCATCCGGGTCGGCGCCGAGGGTCACCACCTCGGCGCCAAGCTCCCGGAAGACCTCCGGCCCGACCTGGTAGGTCGCGCCGTTGGCGCAGTCCAGCACCAGCTTCATGCCGTGCAGGCGCACATCCCGACCGATGGTGCTCTTGCAGAACTCGATGTAGCGCCCGGGAGCATCGTTGAGACGCGTCACCTTGCCCAGATCCGCGGACGGCACGGTGGTCAGCGGGCTGTCGATCCCAGCCTCAATAGCGCTCTCGGCGGCATCGTCCAGCTTCTCCCCTTCCTGGGAGAAGAACTTGATGCCGTTATCCTCGTGGGGATTATGGGACGCGCTGATGACGATCCCGGCGCCCGCTCGCAGCGTGGACGTGAGGGAGGCGATCGCGGGCGTCGGCATGGGGCCGAGCAGCCGGATGTCCGTACCGGCCGCCGACAGCCCGGCCTCCAGGGCGGACTCGAACATGTAACCAGAGATTCGGGTGTCCTTGCCGATCAGGACCAGTTGCCGGTCCCGCTCGGCCAGCACCTGCCCCAGGGACCAGCCAAGCTTGAGAACGAAATCGGGCGTGATCGGGGGCTCGCCGACCCGCCCGCGGATGCCGTCAGTGCCGAAATACTTGCGTGCCATGATCCAGGTTCCCGCTGTCAGTCCCTGTACGATTCAAAGATCAAGATGGTCCGGTGTCAGCGCCGCCGCGACCACCGACATGGCGTCCACCGTGGCAGCCACATCGTGTACGCGGATGATGCGCGCCCCCTGCCAGGCTGCCAGGGTGGCCGCGGCGGTGCCCGCAGCGAGCCGCTCGTGCACGGGCCGGTTGACCAGCCTGCCCAGCATGGACTTGCGCGACATCCCCACCAGTACTGGCAAGCCAAGCTCGGTCAACACGTCGAGCTGACCGAGCAACTGGTAGTTGTGGCTCAGCGTCTTGCCGAAGCCGAAGCCGGGGTCCAGCACCAGCCGGTCCCGGGTCATCCCGGCGGCTTCGCAGGCGGCCACGCGTTCGGCGAGAAACGCGCGCACATCGTTGACCACGTCGTCGTATACCGGGTCCTGCTGCATGGTGCGCGGTTCGCCCTGCATGTGCATCAGGCACACCGGCAGCCCCGTGGCCGCGGCCGCTTCCAGCGCACCCGGGCGCCGCAGCGCCATGACGTCGTTGATCATGCCGGCACCGGCATCGGCGGCCGCCTCCATGACCTCCGGCTTGGTGGTATCCACCGAGACGGGCACGTCCAGGTCGCTGGCGAGTTCGCCCAGCACCGGCAGGATGCGGTGCAGCTCCTCTTCCATCGGCACTTCATCCGCGCCGGGGCGGGTGGATTCACCGCCGATGTCGATGATGTCGGCGCCTGCGTCCACAAGCTCCTGCGCCCGCTCCAGCGCGGTATCCGGTGCAAAGAAATCACCCCCGTCCGAGAAGGAATCGGGGGTGATGTTGAGTACGCCCATGACCCGCGGCCGATCCAGCACCAGCGGCCGGCCGGCCAGGTCAAGGACGGGCGCCTGCGCGCGCGTCATGGGCTCACCTCGTTGCGATCAGTGCTCGCCTGCCGGATCGCCGATGCGGCCACTGTCGGGCTCGTCCCGGTCACGACCACCCTC